>CBFDBN010000426.1:0-3881 GCA_965603055.1 uncultured bacterium
TGCCATTGCAGATACAACCGATCTGTTTTTGCTGCAACAAAATAGCAAATCGAGTACAGTGGAATTTTTGACGACGAATGGAACTTTTGCCTGGATTAGGCGGACGGAAAAACGACTTACACAACTCTCATTTCGAGAAGCTTCATCATTGGTCGTCCAATCTGAATTTCAATTATCTACCAGTATTCCATTAACGATGGCAATCGATCTGAACCGATCAGATGTCGTGGAATGTTTTTTAACTCCTATCGAAGATACCGTACAATTGGAGTTGGAATGGCTCAATTCGTCACCGTCGATTCAAAAGGTAATTGTCAATGAAAAAGAAGTTCCGTTCTCACAGACTCCTGAAGGAAAGTTGAATTTGATATTATACCCGAGTCAGGTATCATCAGTTGATTTTTCAAATCGACAGCCAAAAAAATTTATTTTAGTTGAAAATTATCCCAATCCTTTTTCCGAAACTACGAAAATTAAACTCGGTTTCGACCTGGTTGGGGAATTCGTTTTTGAAATTTATAATGTCCTGGGGCAACAAATCTGGCAGAAGAAACTAACGATAAACGGAGCCAGCCAAAATGTAATCCAATGGGATGGACGCAGACTCGATGGCACAAAGCTGCCCCCAGGCATTTATTTCGGGCGACTGGTGAATCAGCATTCAAAGCAATTTAAGCAGATAAAAATGGTAATTGTGAGATAAGAATAATTATTATTGGGAGTAAGGGATATGAATCGAAAATTAATTTTTCTTTTTGCCTGGACAGTTGGTATTTTCTCTACTGCCTTAGCCCAGAACATCCTTCAAGTGCCAGCAGTAGCGGATTACGACACGCTTCGGAAAGCCATCCAGTTTGCAGAGACAACCGATATTTCTATTATTGAATTAACAACCAGTGGCGGACTGTACACCAATGATAGCTCAACGGTGATAAAAATCTATAAACCAATGACCATTCGAGCGGCAGCGGGTCTGGAGAAAAAACCAATTATCATGAATCGAAATCCTGGTGCCAGCACCCGTATTATTTTCGAAATTATGGATGGTGGGAGTTTAACCTTGCAGGGTCTGGAATTGGATGGACTGGCAGGAACGGATACTCCGGCAAAATATCTAATCAGAACCGATGATGATCCCCAGGCAGGAGCGACAGGTATTTCTGTGGACAAACCATACTGGCTTAAAATTATCGACTGCTATTTGCATGATGTGGTTCGTGGATCAGATGGCAACTTTTTTCGAGCTTACAAATATACTTTTGCGGATTCAGTGATTTTGCGAAACAGCATCTTTGTCAATAGCGGTAAAGAAGGCATACGCCTGAAAGGTTATTACGATGTTGAGGGTTATGGGTTTTATCAAACAATATATTTTGAGGCGACTAACTGTACCTTCCTGAATACGAATAAAGAAGCAATTGTACTGTATGCTGGCGACAACAATCCCCAGACTCCCTGTCCGACAATTGTGATCAATCATTGTACATTCAATAATTGTGGTTACAATAATTCCCGTGTCATCAATGCCTGGGACTGCGATGGAGCCATTGTGAAAAATTGCAATATCACAAACAGTCCGACAAACGAATGGTCAGTAAAATTGTACGGCAGCACATCGATGATATGTTATTCGAATTTATACAACGTTGGAGAATTGAGACTTGTTCGGGATGCGAAGGAAGGAATTGGCAACATGAACGTCAATCCACTCTATACTGATTTGTGGAATGGAGATTTTACACTAACGCTCGATTCTCCGCTCCTGGACAAAGCCGATGATGGGACAGCGATTGGCGATCCGAGATGGGATCCGACTTTATCAGCAGTTGATGATCAGTCTGTCAATCAAATACCGCTTAAATTTGAACTAAATCAAAACTATCCCAATCCATTTAATCCGACTACCACAATATCATTTGCGTTGAAAAATCCAGGCAGAGCTTCAATAAAGATTTACAATTTGACGGGACAGCTCGTCAAAATTTTATTAGATGAAAATCTCAACGCTGGCAGCTACCAGATTGTATTTGATGCTTCAGATTTAGCCAGCGATGTTTATTTCTACGAATTGCAGTCTGGGAGACAGGCAGCCCGAAAGAAAATGATACTCGTGAGATAGAATGAAAAGATTTCGGTTTTCCATTAATCCTTCTCGATCCCTCATTCCTTAAAGTTGATAAAAAAGAGTTTCGCTATAAGGAACGCTCTACAATTCTAATGAATGATAACGTCTCAATGCGTGTTTTTCAGATTCCTGAAAATTAATCTGAATTACTCATCTCAGTTATTGAAAAATTCATATTGACTAATTCAAGATATTTTTGTATAATAGACCATTAAGTTGTTCCATTTGTCTATCAATTGCAAAACGAGTAGAATATGGATATTGGTTTTGTCTGAGATGAGATAAAATATCAAGCTGTCGTTAAAAAACACAATGTACGTTTTTACGAAGTTGTTGCTGCTTTTGATGATCCACACGGTTATAACTCTATTGATCCCAGTGGACATGAGGATCGCTGGTTTTGGATTGGAAGAACACCCTGGGATCGACTATTGTATATCGTTTACTCTGATCAGGAATTACCGATTTATCGAATAATTACTGCTTTTGAAGCAGAAGGGAGATGGATTGATGAGTACTATGCAAGATGAAGATTTCGATTATCAAACCTATATGAGGGAGAATCCACCTGATCCAACCAAAATTCAAAGAGGTCCCGAGGCTCGTAAGCGACGTCTTGAAGCAGCTATGAAAAAAATATCGGTTCGAATCGAAAGGGATATATTTGATCAGTTCCAAAAACTTGCTTCCTCAGACCAGGATTGTGGAAAATTGATCAACCAGGCGTTGCGAGAATGGCTGGCTGCAAAAGATATAAAAAAACTTGTTCGCACTGAATTCCGACAGGTGATTCGTGATGAACTCGCCTCATTTCAAGCTAATAGGGAAGTTATGAAAGTTGCAGATGAACAACTCCCGTTTAACAAATAGCTTAAAAAAAAAAGTTTTTACACAATAGTTTTTTATTTCCCACCAAAAATCGGCGACTACTCCAGATTTTTTCCATTGGAAGCAATCACCTTCTTATACCAATAAGCAGAATCCTTTAAAATCCTCTTCTGCGTGGGATAGTCCACATAAATCAAGCCAAAGCGCTGTCTAAAACCGAATGCCCATTCAAAATTATCCATAATCGACCAGAGGAAATAGCCCCTGGCATCGATGCCATCGTCAATCGCTCGCTGGTATTCTCGAAGGTAACGAGCGAGAAAATCGATGCGCTGGGGATCGTGAACTTTGCCATCGAGATGAATCCAGTCGCAGCTTGCCATACCATTTTCAGTGACGACAATGGGGAGTTTGTAACGCTCGTACAGAAATCTGGGTCCCCAGTAAAGCGCTTCGGGCGTGACAGGCCATTCCATTGTTGTGTGTCCAAGACCTTCGGGATGAGGCACTACTTCAAGTTGATTTTCTTCATTGCTCCGAATTCGTTCGGCATGGTAAATATTGGCGCCATAAAAATCCAGTGGCTGGCAGATTGTCTCTAAATCATTCTGCTTTATTTCTGGCAGTTCATCTTTAAAAAATTCCAATCCATCTTCGGGATATTTGCCAAAAATCATGGGATCCGCAAACCAGGTATTATTCCAGCAATCTTTTTTTCGAATCGAAAACATGTAATTTCGAGTCGCCTCGATATCTTCTTCTTTGTTTGTGACAGGCATGGCCGAAATACCAACGGGAGCAGCTCCAATTATTGGCTTCTGTTTGGCGTGGGATCGAATCACCTGAACCGCTTTGCCATGAGCCAACAGAGAATGATGCGCAGCTAAAAGGATTTCATTAAAATTCAGTTTCAATCCTGGCGCATGAT
>CBFDBN010000427.1:0-3878 GCA_965603055.1 uncultured bacterium
TTATTGGATGAACTGCTCCACACTGCTCGCCAGGTGACCAAATTATCACTAGAGTCATTCCAACTCACTCCAAAACTGTCTGGGATACCACCAAAAAGCAGTGAATCCTCAACAGCATAAGACCAAATTTCATCATTGAGGTCGCCATCTATTACTGGCAAATTCCAGAAAGAAGGTAATTCAATAGCTGAATAAGTTTTTGTGCCCTGGGCAAACAACTGGTTTGAAAATAAGATCATAGCAGTTAGCAGAAAGAACAAGCAGCAGGAGTAATATCGCACTTTAGTCTCCATTTTTTTAATCACTCAAAAGGAGTACTTTTTTTAATTACGAGAGCAAAGGTGCAATTGCCGTTGAAGTCTGATCTTTAGAAGGAAATATATTTCGCAGTTTTAGCATAAATTTATTTGCGATCTGAATTATTTGCTATATTTAATCTAAAAAATTTATTTCAAAATGTCAACAAAATTCTTTCAAAATAAGATTTAAACCCAAATAATGTAGTTCGAAATAAAATTCAACCACGAAGGCACAAAGATCACTAAAAGTCAAAAAGAGAACTCTTTTAGAAAAAGTGAAATCTCAAAAAAGGATAAGCTTTTAGAAAACAGATTTTAATGTCTTAGTGTCTTCGTAGTACTGCAAAATTTGGATTAAATGGATAAGTGATCATCGCCTGGCAGATGGCGGTCACTTGTTATTTCCCAATACGAATTTTCTGGTAATTATTTTATCAAAATATCGATAAGAAGAATAGGTAGGCTCAATCTTGTATTTGACATTATATTTACCCGGCGGAACAAGCTCTAATTTTTGGTTGAGTGGCGATTTTTTATAATTTTCTTTGACAAAAACAGAATCGTCAACAATCCAGATGCGACCATTCCAATAATCCTGCTGTTTACCCGAACGTTTGAATTGTTTTTTCCACAACCGGGTGATTAACCGCTGTTTGGTATCCAGAATATCGGTGGTGATAAAGGAAGGTTCGGTAAGAAAATAGTTGAATTGCGCCATATTTCGGCCGGAAGGATTTGAAACCGAAAAGTCAAAACAGTCGGTGCCGATCCAATAATATTGGGCGCCCCATTTTTCTGCCACAAATACCTGTCCAAATCGTCTAAAGAGCGTAATTCCCCTCGGCTCGATAAATTCCTTATCATCATTACCATATCTCCCGTAACTGGTGAGATAGCCCAGACGATGATCGAATTTGTGAATGCAATGATTTTTGGTATCGGTTACATAAATATTATTATAATAATCCAGGGCAATGTACGCCAAATAACAATCGGAATAGCCAAATTCAGAAGCGGTTATCCCGCGAATATAACGCCCACCTGGCGTGAACTGTTGGATGCGGGAATGATCGAGATCGATAACCACGACAAACTCTTCCCGATAGTAATTCCATTGTTCATTTTTGTCGACAACAGCGATGGCATCGGGAAAGGAGAGCTGCCCCGGCTTTTGACCCGGTTCGCCCAATTGAGCTTTAAATTGAAGATCAGCCGTGAAAACCTGAACCCGGTTATTCCCACTATCGGTCACATATAAAATTCCCTGTGAATCCAGCGCAATCCCGTGCGGCTCATTAAACTGGCTCGATGCAGATCCTTTTTCCCCGACGCTTTTTTGAAATATTAAGTCGTGACCGGGATTTAAAAGTTTCACAATCCGATGGTTGCCAGTATCGGCGACATAAACCTCTCCATTCTTATTGGCTGCTATCCCATGAGGTCTATTTAATCGCTGAATACCTTTTTCATCCAGGCCATAAATTCCCAGCGATTTCATCGATTTATTGTAAATGATATTATTTTGCCCGGAATTTACACCATAGACAGTAACTTCATCATCGTCCCCGGTTGTTGTCGTGTCTTCCCAGGAGTCTAACCGAACGACTGCCAATCCCTGCGGATCATTGAATTTGACTTTATTCTGTGTGAATAAAAACAAATGAAACCGGGTGGCTTTACGGATGCCATAAGTATGAAGAAACGTGGGAAAAACCAGTGTGGTGGGATCGTATTTATTCTTATTTTGGGAAAAACTATTCGAGTTATATCCACAAACTATTGATAAAAAGATTAAAGCAAATATAAGTTTGACTACGATTGTTCTTTTTTGGAATGAAAATGTTGCCATATTTTTTCTGCTAATTTTTCAGGAATTCCTTTTACCTGTTTAATATCATCTAATGAGGCGGATTTCAAATTTTTCAGCGAGCCGAAGTGACGGATCAGGCGTTTCTTTCTTTTATCGCCAATGCCCTCAATTTCATTCAGCTCAGAATACACCGATCGTTTGCCGCGTAATTTGCGATGATATTCGATAGCAAAGCGATGAGCTTCATCGCGAATCTGCTGCAGCAATTTCAATCCAGAAGAAGTCTTGGGAATATTTTGCGCGTCGGAAACTCCCGGGACGAAAACTTCGTCCAATCGCTTTGCCAGGGCAATGATCGGTTGATCTTGCAGCTTCAGCTTTGCCAGCACCCCGGTTGCTGCAGATAATTGTCCTTTTCCACCATCGACTAAAATCAAATCGGGTAACGGATGCTGTTCTTTAAGCTGACGTGTGTAGCGACGCTCGATTGCCTCTGCCATCATTGCAAAATCATCCGGGGTGTTTTTTGTACGAATCTTGAAATGACGATAATCGCTTTTATGAGGCTGTCCATTGACAAATGTGACCAGGGAAGCGGTGGCATCGGTGCCATGAATATTGGAAATATCAAACGCCTCAATCCTTTTTGGGGGCGTGTTCAGCCGTAAATCCCTTTGCAACGCCTTCACGGCGTGGGGAATAAAATCTTTTTCCTTCATTTTTTGCAGCTTCAATTCTTCCAGCAAAAGTTTGGCATTTTGATAAGCCATCTTCATTAATTTTGCTTTTTCACCCCGTTCTGAAAATCTTAAATTGACTTTCGATTCCAATCGATTTGATAACCATTGTTCAATATTTGCCCCATCTTCCAGCGGAATGGGGAGATAAATTTCGTTGGGAATAAAATCCGCATGCATGTAATACCTGAGCAGTAAATGACTGAGCACCCGATCCAGTGTCTCGCCTTCAACGCCATCTAAGTAAAAATGCTGGCGTCCAATTACCCGACCCTGGCGCACTTTAAAAACGACACCGCAGGCATCATTATCTTCTGCGTAAGCCACGAATAGATCTCGATCAATTTCTTCGGGCGTAATCACTTTTTGTCGATATTGAAAATTTTTAATTGCCTGAACCTGGTCACGAATGCGAGCGGCTCGCTCAAACTGCATTGATTCAGCATGTCTTTCCATATTTTGGGTTAATTCTTCGATGACAATTCGGTCCCTGCCATTAATAAAATCGATGATATTTTTGACGATCTGTCCGTATTCTTGCTCATCGATCAGCCCTTCGCACGGTCCCATACATTTTTTGATGTGATAATTCAAGCATACTTTAAATTTCCCGGCTTTGATGTTTTCTTCGGTCAGGCTTAGATTGCAACTGCGGATGGGAAAAATGCGTTTTATGGTCTTTAATAATGATCGCATGGAGCCAACATCGGTATAGGGACCGAAATATTTGGAACCATCCTTTACAATTCTTCGGGTTGGAAAAATGCGGGGAAATCTTCCGCTGGTGACTCGAATATAAGGGAAGCTTTTATCGTCTTTCAGATTGACATTATAGCGGGGCTTATATTCTTTGATCAAATTGGCTTCAAGTATTAATGCCTCGATCTCTGAATCGGCAATAATGGTTTCCACATCTCGAATTCTGGATTTCAAACGTCGCGATTTTGCATCGTCAATTTTGCCGCTCTGAAAATAAGATCGCACCCGGTTCCGCAAAACAACGGCTTTACCGACATATATGACCTTGTTATT
>CBFDBN010000428.1:0-3871 GCA_965603055.1 uncultured bacterium
ATAACGATTGAAAAGAAAAGTATTAGTCTCAAATAAGCCAAAATCAAATTTCCTTATTTAAAATTTAAAAAGCCGAGTTATCAAAAGAATACAACTCGGCTGAGTTGATTCAACAATTCAACTAAATTTACTTTATTAATGATTCGTTTTCGATAAAAGTTCCCCACTTTTCATTTCCTGGCTGATGAAATTTTGACAACAATACTGGATTTTCATTATTTGAAAAATTTAATTGATTTTGAGAAAAAAAATGTTATATTAATAGATATGAATTAGAAAACACTTGATTGATAAATATCATTGGGAGGTATAAAATGGAAATTGTTGCTATACCCCGGGTACTCAGGCAAAAGTGGGGCGAAGATGAGGTTGATGCTGTGATAGACCTAATAAATAAATCAAATTTAAAATTAAAGGAAGACGTGCTTGTTTTTGTTGAGGATAAATTTGAGAGAAGGCTTACAGAGGAGATGGCAAAAGTAAATCAAAGAATTACGGAGGAAATTTCCAGAGTAAATCAGAAGATCTCTGAATCACATGCCAATCTAATTAAATGGATGTTCATTTTCTGGATGGGACAGATTGGAATGATGTTAGGGATTTTATTTGCATTTTTCAAATAGAATCGGATGCTTCGACATTTGCAAATGCCGAAGCATCGACTAACTTTCAGGTAGATATTTAATAATAAATTCTTATTTCAAAGCAAACTTCACCGGCACCGTGATCCATACCTTCACCGGTTTTCCCTTCTTCAAGGCAGGTTTCCACTTCACTGCTTTCAATGCCTCAAGCGCAGCTTTATCGCAGTCAGGTTGAAGCGATTTTTTAATCTTTGAATCAACGATTTTTCCGTCTTCATCGATTTGGAGTGTAACATCGACAAAGCCAGTAACTCCTGATTTTCTGGCGCTTTCTGGATATTTCAGAACTTTTGCTACTTCTTTAAATCCACCGACCACTTCTGGCGGTTCATCGTATTCCACCCAGGCTTCTTTTTTATCAATCGGAGGAGGTGGTGCATCCTCACCAGTTTCAGAAATTTTCATCATCACCGGTTCCAACTTGAAATTAATTTTTGTACTTAGTGCTTCTTTTACCTTGACTTTCGAAAAAATTACATTTTTATAAGCATCTTTCCTGGCTTCAAGATTATAGACTCCAGGTGGTACATTGACGATGAAATAATTCCCTTCATCATCCGATGCTGCCCATAAAGTTGTTCCCTCGATGCCAATCTTTGCACCTTTAATCGCTTTGCCTGTCTCTTTATCTGTGATGTTGCCGTAAACTTTGCCTGTTTTTTGAAAAGCATAAAATCCAGGCTCATCAGGTGGCGGACTGTTGCTAAACGTAAAAGATAACAAACCGAATGACAAGAGCAAAATTGTAAGAATTACCCCCAGCTTCTTTTTTGAAATGTGTTTCATGGCGACCTCCATAATTTGATACTGTACACGGTTTAAGAGTTCATTTCGCTGCCTGATCAGGGCAGACGCCGAAGAACAACCCAATTCAGCGAAAGTCATTTCCTCGGCGATTTTTACCAGGTACCGGGAATATTCCATACTGGAATTTCTTTTTGTGGCGACCGATGCATCGTCACAGGCCATTTCTCGATATTGATTGATTCTCGAATTTAATATCCAGACCAATGGATGAAAAAAATAAATGGCTTGAGCAACCATCTGAAGAATTTTAAAAATTCCGTCCTTTCTTTTTATATGGGCTAATTCATGATGTAAAATCAACTTTTGGCAATCAGGAGACCAGCTATTCCATTGAGCCGGCACAAATATTTTATTGGAAAAAAATCCAACTGTTAACGGCATACTGATCTTTTCGCTCTGCAAGATTTTCACCCTTCCATCATCAATTTCATCAAAGCGAATCGGTCTGGCATCTCTTAATTTGACTTTCAATCGCAACGTTGTAAGAACCGGAACAAATAATGATACTGCAAGCGTGAGGAACCAGACTAAAAGTAAAAATCCGATCAAGCTCACACTCAATGTCGGCTCAATCGATTCTGCAGCAGCCGCAATCATTGGCTTGCCAATCTGGATATCGACCGTTGCGCCGGGAAATGAAAACCATTTTGATAACAATGATGCTGGCAGAAAGGGTGGGAGAAGTAACTTGATAATGCCGATCATGGCGATGGCGTATCTCATGCTGGCATTGGCATCTCTCAACCAGTACAATATCAAAAAAACGATTCCCAGGAATAACGTATTCTGCAAAATCGCCATGCCGAAATATTGCGCCCAAATCTGTCCATACTGGTTTAAAAATTCTATCATCACTATTCGCCTTTCAATTCAGCCTCTTTTTCATCGAGCAGGTATTTGATCTTCTCAATTTCATTTAATGTGATGTCATCAGAATTAATCAGGTAATTGGCAAAAGCAGGGATCGAGCCTTTGAACATCCGTGAGACCAACCGGGACATTTCAAATTTAACCATCTGCTCTCTCGACCTGGTGGGCTTATAAAAATTCACCAATCCCTGTTTTTTTCGCTTAAGCAGACCCTTTTTCTCAAGAATATTCATAATGGTCTGTACAGTCGTATAAGCCTTTTGACCATTAGGGAACGCTTTTTCCAATACTTCTCTTACGGAAGGAGTACCGCTAAGTTGCCAGATCGTTTCCATAATTTCCCATTCCACTGGCGTCAATTTTTCTGCATTAGCCATTCTGTCTCCTAAGTTTCTCATATATCTACTAAAGCCATAGTAAATATACTAAAAAATAAGTAAGATGTCAAGTACTTTTTTTATTTTTTTTAAATTTTTTTTATTTGTGTGTTGGTGGTGAAGTTGAAAGTCGTTTTTTGGGTTTGGTTGGGTTTGTTAAGATAGGTATTTTAATTTTAGATCATCCGCCTGGCGGAGATACGCCTTCGGAGCATTTACGATTTTTATTCTTTTTCATTCTAAAATCGTCATTTCCTGTCCTTAAATTGACCATAAAATCTAAGATCAGAATTGTCTTCATTTTATTTCGAGGATACCTTGTTTAAAATTTAGGGCAATTTCAAAATGCTTTAAAAAACTCAATCCTAGAAGTCCATCTACATTAGCAAGTTCAGGTATATTGTGACAGATGACCGGAACATCGCTTAATACGATATTCCCCAAAATAATTCGATCAACATTCAATAGTGGGACTTCAATACTTCCATTTGCTGTAATCATAGGGATTCTATCAGGACAACCGGCAGGATCATAACCAATATCTTTTAAGGTATCCCAACTGAACGAAGTATAACGTGCACCAGTATCAAATATCATATCAACTTCACGGGAGGCTTGGGGACCGACTACCCTAAGTCGTTCAATAACAATCGGAATTTGAAGCGGAATTTTCATTTAGAACAATACCTCATAGCCCGGTTTAACCACCGGTCCAGCAAAAGTAATGTAGGCTTGTTTTATCTTTTTGATTCTGAGTTTATTATGCAGTTTTCGCTTATCAAAATCATGTTCTAAAATTTCACCCAAAATTTCTTTGCTTCGCCCATTTTCCTGAACTAAAAAAGCGATCCACTCTCCGCTATATTGCTTTTTGGCTTCACTCAATGTGATCATTACATTTCTCTATAAATTGGGTTGCTTAATCAAATTAATCATGGTTAATAACATTTAATGTTATTGAATATAGAAAAAATACTTCTTAAATGCAAGTGGAAAGTCATCTCGATTTTATCCTCAATTCGAGGGCAGGAATTTACGAATTCTTTTCTTCTACAATTATCAGCATACATCAAACTATCGACTTTCAAAGATCAAATCTTGGATGTCAATCAATCTTGTTATTTTTTCAATTCTAAAATCTAAAATCAAAATAACCATTTCGAATTTAGATTT
>CBFDBN010000429.1:0-3862 GCA_965603055.1 uncultured bacterium
CCCTATTCCAAAAGCGAAATCAATTTTTTGAATACACTGATTGCCCAGGGCCGCGTTGCCATTGAAAATGCCCTGCTGTATGAGGAGCTGACTGAACAGGAGCGATTAAAACACGAATTGGAAATCGCCAGAAATGTTCAATTAAGCTTGCTTCCCCAGCAGAAACCTCAAATTTTGGGACTGGATATTGATGGGATATGTCTTCCAGCGACGGAAGTCGGCGGTGATTACTATGATTATTTTGTGCTGGATGATCATACATTGGGGATCGCGGTTGCCGATGTGACAGGGAAGGGGACATCTGCTGCGTTTTATATGGTAATGGTGAAAGGGATCATGCTCTCCCTGGTTTCGATCTATTCTTCGCCCAGTCAACTGTTAAAAGAATTAAATCGACGATTGTTTGGAATCATGGATCGAAAGGTTTTTATCACTATGATTTATGCGACGGTCGACATTCGAAAAAAAGTCATAAAGTTCGCCCGGGCGGGACATAATGCCCTGATTATGAGGAATTCTAAAAACTCAAAAATTGAATGTCTGACGCCAAAAGGGATAGGATTGGGATTGGCTCACGACAGCTTATTCGATCAACACATCGTTGAACAGAATATTAATTTTCAACCGGGTGATACATTTCTATTTTACACCGATGGCATTTCTGAGGCAATGAACGAGCAGTTAGATGAATTCGGCGAGCAAAGGTTGGTCGAAACTGTGGCTCAATTGAAAGACGGTACCGCCAGCCACATCCGTGAAGGTATCATTCAAGCTGTCGATCGGTTTGTCCAGGATGCGCCCCAGCATGACGATATTACGCTGGTTACTTTAAAGGCAACTTAACATTCGATTCTTCGTATTTATAAACCACGAATTGTGCCAGTAAACACGAAATCTTAATTTTTGTGTGATCAGGGTGATTCGTGGTTTTATTTTAATAAATTTACCAAATTCAATAGGGAGTAATATAGATGAAATTCAAGTCTATCTTTTTTATATTGACCATTATTTTAATATCTTTCACATGTAATAAGAATGCTGAAAAACGAAAAATCAAACTTTCCAATGAAAATCTTACCAATAATCTTAACCAGCAATTTACCTCAACCATTCGCTTAGAGCCAAAAGAACGGCGCACCATCGCGGTGATGTTCTTCCAGAATCTCACTGGCGACCAGAAGCTCGAATGGCTACAAAAAGGTCTCACTGAAATGTTAATTCGTACGCTTTCACAATCCAGCTACTTATCGATATTGAGCACCGATCGATTGATTGAAATTCTCGATAGAGTGGGAGCGACTAAAACTCCCCAGGATATCGATCTGGACATGGCTGCTGTAGTTGGGAAAGAAGCCAATGTTGAAGCGGTGATTTTGGGGCAAATTAAGAAAAAGGGGGGCGCCTTAAGTATTAATAGAAAATTACAGGAATCCAGCCAGGGATTGATATTAAAAGAGGAAAACGTTGAAGGGCAAGGTATGGACGCCATTTTTGAAATGGTAGATGAATTGACAGAAAAAGTGAAAAACGATCTGCAGTTGACATTTGAGAAAGCCGAAGCCATTCGAGGCATTTCCGATATTACCACTAATTCTTTAGAAGCCTGGCGTGAATATTCCGCCGGAATAGATTTGCTGGATAAAGTTCTTAGAAATGAAGCGATCCCTTATTTCGAAAAATCGGTAGCGTTGGATTCTAATTTTGCCGCGGCCATGTTGAAATTGTACCCCCTCTATTTATCAACAGGAAAGAATGATCAGGCTTACCAGTTAGCTCAAAAATTGATTAGTATAAAACACGGCTGTACCCACAAAGAACAATACGAGATCAACCTGGTAGAAGCCCATTTAAGTCGGGATGATATGAAATTTTTAAATACACTGGAACAATGGCTCAAAAAATTTCCTGAGGATCGAGATGCTTATATGAGAATGGCAGATGTCTATCGAGGCTGGCGTAATGAACAAGAGGAAATAAAATGCCATGAAAAGCTGATCGCCCTTGATCCGAAATACAAACTCAGTTACAACCAGATGGGATATGCTTATGCCTATTTGGGGAATTTTGACAAAGCCATTTTTTATGTAAATCAATATAAAACGTTAGCGTCTGATGAGGTAAATCCGTATGATAGCGCAGGTGACATCTATACATTGATGGGAGAATACAAACTGGCGACACAAAATTATGAACGGGCAATAGCAATCAATGAAGATTTCCTCGATGCTTATATGTCGCTTGGTCATGTATATTTACATAGCGGTAAATATAAAAAAGCGCTCCAGATGTATCAGCAGTTTCTCACGAGAGCGACAAACCAGTACGAAAGATCCGCTGGATACTTCATGTTGGGACAGACCTATTCAATATTGGAAAATTATGAAAAAGCTCAACAGAGCTATGAAAAATCACTGGATGAAAATGCCTTTCGTTTAACATCTTTTGATTTATTACACGATATTTATTTCATGAGCAATGATTCTGTGAAATACAATGAGTTGTTGCAAAATTCATATAACCGTTTGAAAACACTGCTCACTTCTGAAACGCAAAGAGATAGAGCATTAGGTTCGATAGCCTGGTTGTCACTTTTTCAAAATGTTAATATTGCTGAAACAATCGAAATATTTAAATTAGTTATTAAAGAGTTAGAACAAAGTAAAAATCCAGTTGCTGCACTCTACATAACGAATTTAAAATTTATTTTGACACTATTGTATGGCAAAATAGGACAATATGATAAAATAGATCCGCTTTGGGTGGATCAGGAAGTTATTCCATCAGAACTGTGGCGTTTTTTAAGAGATGTTCATAACAATTCATATTCAGATCACTGGAGAGCTTACGGGCTGCTCAACAAACTATTTTACCACGATATTGATAAAGGTTTTGCCTTGTATCAGCCGCTCATTCAATACGCTGAACAAAATCGTGCACAGTCCATGGAAATGATGTTAAGATTATTTTTGACTGATCTTTATCGAGCTGGGAAAGATACGGTAAATGTTGAAGCGCAAAGGAAATACATTGGTGTGCCTTATGAAAAAACCTGGATGGTTATCGGTCCATTCGACTACAAAGATGGATTCCACAAGAGATACCCACCAGAAAAAAAGACCAAATTGGATAAAATTTACAAAGAACAATCCTGGCAGGTCAAATGGCAGCATGCCAACGATGGCATGGAAGACGGTTTCATCAATTTTAAAGAGATATTTGAAAGAAATAATTGGAAGGTGGCTTATGGATTAATTTATATCGATTCCGCTGATGAACGAGAAGTTCAGTTACGCTTCGGTAGCGACGCCGGAAGCAAAGTCTGGCTTAATGATCAGGAAGTTTGGAAACTGAACCGCATGGATCCGGCAATTTTTGATGATAATAAAAGAACTGTTATATTGAAAAAAGGGCGTAACAAAGTGTTGATCAAAGTTCTCAACACGGTCGGCGACTGGGGTTTCTTTTTCAGGGTAACCGATGAGAATGGGATTGGGATTGAGGATATTCGGTTTGTGGCGGCGGATGAAAATTTTAATTGACTTTTTAATACAGAGGCATTACATTTTCCGCCAGAAAAAGCTTGTATTTTTAATCATTATTCATTAAATTGAAACCGTATTTTGACAAGTTCACCACTAATTGGTTAAATATAAGCCACTCAAAGGTAAATATGCTTTACAAACGGTTTATCACAGTAAAAATTTTGGAGGCATTGCAAGACACCCCGGTTGTATTAATCATTGGTGCCCGCCAGACTGGAAAAACGACCCTGGTGAAACAACTCGCTGATGGTCCATTTCCAGCACGCTATATTACTTTAGACGATCTGACCCTGCGCGCAGCCATTAAAAATGATCCTTAT
>CBFDBN010000430.1:0-3858 GCA_965603055.1 uncultured bacterium
GTTTGATCCCACGGAAGTGCGGCAGCAGCTTATTTTCTTGCGCAATCAGAACCAGTTTCTCGACTACGAGCACCGGGTGCTAAAATCCTATAACGGAGAAATCGAAAAAGCCATAAAAACAAAGAATTGGATAACTATTCTTCGTGCAATTTCCAGACAGGATCCTGATTTTGGTGAGCTGAATTTGGAGAAAAATGCTTTTGTACTATTTGTCGGTGCCAACGAAGTCAACCGACATTTTCTCCTCCATGAAGAAAATGCAATCCCCTCCAATTATCTTTATGCTATTAAATCATTATCTACCATCTGGCTGGAGGATAATCCCTGGGAGACGTATGAAATAGATATGTCTATCGAGGTATTACAGTCAGAATTTGAACTAACCTTTGGTCAATTTAAAACAATTATGGAGGCTCGAAAAAGGGGCGATGAGATTCAGCCTGAGCCAACCTTATTCTTTTATGGGATGAAAAAAATCAGTGACATATCTTCGCCAGCAAAAATAAATCTCGCGATGAGAAGGAAGTTATTGCAGGAATCGGACGAATCGACTATCGCGACAGAAGTCGAAGAAATAAACGATGTATTCAAGACCAGTTATAAAATTCATGAAAGAAGCCTGGCCCATGTCAGTGTCGGATTGGGTGCCGGCTTTGTTAAAAAATCAAATTTTATACTTGATGGTACTCAGTTGAAAGTTAGCAAGTCAGGGGATAAGGAGTTGGATCAAAATCTTTATGCGCTGGTGAACTTCCACCTGGGAGCACGAGACATCGATCGTTTTAATCGATATCCATTTCTCAGCTTTCGAAAATTGATGTTACAGGGAGGGCTCTCTGTCTCGAAAAATCCATTAAATCGAATTTATCTCGGTTTGGGCTACCGGGTAATGAAAGAAGTCCAGCTCGATGTTCTTTTTTATTGGCGTCGAGTGCCAGATTCAAGTCAATCGGTTTCCCTGGATGGACCGGCTTCGTTGAACGATGCAAAGAAGAGTTTTGAAAAGGTTTATCAAGCGGGTAATTTTGCCATTGGACTGAGCTTTTATCCGCAGCGGTTGTATGGGTTGTTGGGATTGTAAAAAAATGTAGCGGGTAAAGTGTGGAGCGTAGGGCGTCGGTGTAAAACAAGCAAGGTTGGAAACAGTTCACTACCAGTACTGATCCTGTTTTTGATTTCAGAATAAGGATTAACGATTTACTATTTTAGAAGTATTTTTAATTCTGCGAACTCCGATTTTCTATTAGTACTTCTTCTTAAATCAAAAATCGTTGATCATTAATCGTAAATCATTTTAACTATATGTCATTCCTGCAAATGCGACCGAAGGAAGTGCCTCTGGTGCAGGAATCTGTTAATTCTAGCAGAGGAGATTCCTGAACTCCTCCGTCGGCTGACGGATCCGTCAGGAATGACAGAACAGTTCAATTCATATTCGTGCATTGTATAACAAGACACTAAATAAAAAGAACCGTTTCAATTCTGAGGATTTATTATGAAACGAAAAAATAAGAATCGGAAAAGAACAACTATAATTTTAATATTTTTAATGATATTATTTCTGGATGTTCAAGTACAAGGGCAGGCACCACCTAAAAAGTATGCACTGCTTATTGGAATTAATCATTATCTATCCTTATCGCAAGGCGTGCCAACTCTAAATTACGCTGTTGATGATGTGGATGCCATGAAAGATGTCTTGGAGGAACAGGGATTTGAGGTCACGGTCAGAAGAAATGAAGATGCTGAGCGTCGCAAGATCGTACATGAGCTGTACCGCATTGCCCAGTTGCTGAATGAAAATGATTTTTTTCTACTTTTTTTTGCCGGTCATGGCGTTCGCAATAAGGTCTTTAATGATAAAACCTACTGGCTGACTTATGACGCTGATTTGCGTGCACTCGATGTCGCCGGGATTCGGTTGAAACACTTATTGGACTATATCCAGGACATCAAAGCTCGCTATAAGCTGATATTGCTCGATCACTGTTTCAGTGGTGATGTTGTACGCGGTGGCAGCTCTTCTGGCGGTGCCCGGGGAAATGGTTCTGGTGCAAATTTGAGTATCGTACGGAATGTCGTTCCAATAACAGATATTGAGCGACAAATACGGGAGCAGGGAGAAGGTATGGTTATAATTGCTGCTGCCAGCAATCAAGCCATTGAATCTGCTTCACTGGGGCATGGGATATTTACTGCTGCCTTGCTCAAAGCGATTACCTCAAATGAAGCAGATGCGAACAAAAATAATGAATTAGAAATTGATGAGCTTAAAAACTATTTAAAGACCCAGGTACCCTCCTTAGCAAGAAGTGAAGCAAATTACGACCAACAAATTGTAGAATCAACCATCGGTGTAAATTTAACCGGTTGGAAGATTGTTACGTTGCCTTTAGATGATTTAGAAACTGCCAAAGAAATTTCTGAGAATTATAGTGAAAAACTTGTTGTTTGGGAGCTTAGAAATTGGATTACTTCGGTAACGAGGCTGCATTGCAACGATGCGCTTGAAATTTGGAAAGAATCGATAACAACCGGTCAAGCTATGGACAGTAAGTACGAAAAAGTTTTTAAAAAGCTTGATGAATACATGAAATTGACGAATCTACCAGAGGAAACTCGAGCAAGAGCCTTGAATGACATAATTGAAGTAATTATGAGCCAATAAACCAGAAAAAAATTTTTGAATAAAGGAGCAACAATGAAGAAGATTTTAATATTATTTCTTTCCTTTTTCCTCCTGGTCCAATCGAGTTGGACGATAGCGAGCGGGGAACGATTCGGGGAAAAAGAGTCTCCATCAACGAAGTGGGCAATCATCATTGGAATCGATGAATATATGGAAGAAGCGCTTATTCCATTGCCTAATGCTTCAAATTTTGGAAAGGAGATGGCGGAGATTCTAAAACAAACTTACGGTTATCAAAATGAAAATGTGATTGAGTTGTATAACCAGGACGCGACAGAGGGCGCTATTTATGAACGGCTTGCCCAGCTTGCTGAGATTGTTGGTTACAATGATACTTTCTTTGCCTATTTTTTAGTCCACGATCTTGTAACGAAAGAAGGCTATTATCTTGTTCCTTATAACGGAAAGGTCAATCAGCCCTGGACCCTGATTTCAATTGATAGAATTCAAAAATTTTTCTTGAATTTAAGAGCCAGGCAGATGTTTACAGTCGTCGGAGGGTGCTCAGAATTGCCGCCATACTATGAGAAGCAGTTTAGAGGATTGGAATATGAGTCAGAAACATTTAATATGCTTGCCTATCGATGCTCTGGAATGGCAAATGAAATGGACGGAATGCAGCTTTTTAATGAATATTTTATAACTGTGATGAAAGGCGAGGGAGATGTGGCGGATCGTAGGGGGGAAATTTCTGTAGATCGACTATTTGATTTTTTGCAGAAAAAGCTTCGCGCAGAAGGTCTTCGTTTGCTGAAATTCACCAATCAATATGGTGAAAAATTTGTATTTGTACCACAATTTGATGAACGAGTGATATTTCTCAATGAACAACTAAATAAAGGGAACGCACCACGGCAAAGGATTAATGCGATAACGGAAATGATTGAATTAATCCAGACGTCGGATGAAGCAAGAAAGGCTCAACTGACGCCCCAGGTTGCGGAAATGATACTTGAAATCAGCCAGGATAACGGCGATGACCTCAACGTACGTAGTCGGGCTGTAGAAGCATTGGGTCAATTGAGATTTCGGGAAGCGATACCTGGTTTAATCAACGTTTTTAATGGGATGAATGAATTTGCGCTCAAATCAAGTGCATTGGAAGCGTTAGTCCAGATTGATACGGATGAAGTTATACCTTTTCTACGAGAAACGCTTCACCATCAAGA
>CBFDBN010000431.1:0-3856 GCA_965603055.1 uncultured bacterium
GGACCTTCCATCTCTTTTGAAGCATCTCGTTTATTTTTTAAATCCAGCGCTATTATAATATGTTCCAGAGCTTGCTCGGATTCTCCCAACTTATGATGAAAGTGAACAATTCGAGAATGACATTCAACTTCATAGCCAATACTTTTATATTCTGAATTCAACAGGTGTTGTAATAATTGGTGGAGTGTTTGCTTTGCCGCTTCCCATTTGCCCTGTTGTTCATAAAGTTGGCATCGCATGTAAAGACTGGAAGGATTGGTGGGGAAAAGTTCATTGAGTTCCTGATTCAAAGCGAAAGCCTTTTCATAATCACCGCAATCATAATATATGGCAACCAGTGCATATTTCCCCTCGATATCGGTATACCTGCCCTTCTTATTCGCTCTCCAGACCTCATTTATCCCTTTTTGTTGATCCTTTCTAAAAATCAGAAAGCGGAGAATCTTTGATTTCGCACTCCGCCAGTAATGAAAAGTGCCCAATCCATAGCAGGCATCGTAAAGCGACGTATCGATTTTAACTGCTTTTTTTAAACTTGATATGTCATTCAAGCCATCCTTAAAAGCGCCCCAGTAATCCCTTTTCCTGACCTTATGAGATATTTTCTAATAAAGTAAGAATCGTTGTTTTCTAACAAAAAAAGAGACCAAAAACAAGCAATAGAACCGAGATGAACAAAAGTTTTTTCTTTGTTTCTCCTTATTATCAGTTGGAAATTTTTATTGTTTTTATCTCATAAGGACTGAACTTCAATTTAATCCTGTTATTTTGTATTGATATTTTATTGATATTATTCTCCATCAAATCAGCCTCGAAAACCTCAACATCATCATATCCAATTGACAGAGTTGCTTCAATATTTTTTCCTTTCGGCTCATACAATCTTAAAACTGTAGCATTTTCCTTTTCTGCCTTTTTAACAACCTCAAAAATTATATCTTCTGTATCTAATTGATAAGGCATTTTTAAACCTTTACCGTGATAATTTAAAAAGCATACTGGTGGCTGGTTCAATTGGGCAGCCTCGGAAATCACACCTGAGGCAATCATTTCATTCTTATGCGGTAACAGGCTATAAGTGAATGAATGACTCCCCTGGTCGGCGAATGGATCAGGCATGGTTGGGGCACGGAGTAAGTTCAGGTCAATTACATTGTCCAGTATTTTATAGCCATATTTGCAATCATTTAATAACGCAACACCATAATTCCGGTCAGAAAGATCAGCAAAGCGATGCCCGACCACTTCAAATTTTGCCATATCCCAACTGGTATTCCGATGCGTATTTCTTCGGACATGCCCGTACTGAATCTCAAAAGTCGCCGTGTCTGAATAGATAGTCACTGGAAATGCCACCCGCAGCATTTTATGTTTTTCCTGCCAGTTCACCTCTGTTTCAAAATCCAGGCGTTTGCTGTTCATGGCGAGATAAACTTTTTGCGTGATAGTTGATTTTCCGATTTTAAAACTTTGCTTTAATCCCTGTCGCACATTTCCCTGGCAAATCATTGCTTGCGATTCGAATTGCGCATTTTCGATCAATTGATTTTCATAGTAAATATCGATATCCCAGGCATCCCAGTTGGCAGGTCTATCCTCATAAAGGCTGAACAGATTTCCGAATTTTCCTGGTTCAATAATCTCTTTTTCGATATCTTTATCAAAGGCGCTTTTTATCGTGCCCTGGTCGTTGAATTCATAGCGAATCAGATCATTTTCTAAGATCAGTGCTGTAGTTTTTTTAGCCGTGGAAATTTCTTTCTTCTCATGCGATCGATGTAAGCTAATGGAGCTCAAAGGTGGGATTTCTGCCAAAATTACTGCGCAATGTTCTTCTTTCTGCATCAGGATTTCATTGCCATGTTCATCATAAATATCATATCCTTTCCAGGAATCTGGCAGTTCAATTGGTCTCTTGTAAATAAAGGAAAGCGAATTAAACAGGCAGATTGAATTTTCGTTCGTTTTAAATAACAGCGAGCCGGCTTCTTGTTCCAACTCCTTTATTTGAATGGCTAATGATTCATAGTCCGCATGGCACTGCTCATAAACCGTTGTAATGCTTGAGCCTGGAATAATATCATGGAACTGGTTCAGAAGCACTTTCTTCCACATCTCATCCATTTGTTTGATGGGGTAATGCTCAAAAGGCAGCAAGGAATATAAAATTTCCAATTCCCGTGATTTTAGCTCAACAGTGCGGTTCATCTTTTTGTTATAAGCCTGGGTTGTCAATGTGCCCCGGTGCAGCTCAAAATAAAGCTCCCCTACCCATCGGGGAAGCAGGTGTTTTTTTTTCCCAACTGATCAAAAAAATCCTGGGCATGTCCGAATTCAACCCGGGGGCAATTTTCCATATCCGCCAGTCGCAATCCTGTTTCGATCATCTCCTCAGTAGCGCCACTACCCCCATCGCCAATGCCGAACAGCGTCAGGAACTCATCTAAATAAGCATGTTCATCAAAATTTTCCTGGGCATACTTTAACTTTGACGGTCGGAGATCACCGCCATAGTTATCCTCGGGAGGAAAATGTGTGATAACTTCACTGCCGTCAATTCCCCGCCAGATGAAAGTATGATGTGGGAATCGATTGAATTGATTCCAGGATAATTTTTGGGTGAGAAAATAATCAATCCCGCTTTTCTTCAGAATCTGTGGCATAGCAGCGCTGTAACCGAACACATCAGGCAGCCAGAGATTTTTAATGTCAATCCCGAACTCGTCTTTGAAAAAGTTTTTGCCATGCAGAATTTGCCTGACCATGGATTCGCCGCTGATGAGATTACAATCCGCTTCAACCCACATACCGCCCTGGACTTCCCAGCGCTGCTGGGAGATTTTTTCCTTAATTTTTTGGTACAGGGATGGGTAATGAACTTTCACAAAGGCATAGTGCTGAGCTTGGGAAGCGCCAAAAACATAACCAGGATATTTATCAATGAGCTGCACCTGGGACGAAAATGTTCTGGCACATTTTCGGATGGTTTCATGAATGGGCCACAGCCATGCCGTGTCTAAATGGGCGTGTCCCACAGCAATAGTTGTCAGGTCAGATGCCGAGCTTCTCTTTTCCAATTCTGGACTGAGAAATGCTCTCGAATTCTGAACGCTTTTTTCATCCTGGTGAAAACAATCAATGGCTTTCATCAATGCCGACAGGATTCTGGCTCGCCGCACGCTCTTTTCCGGCAGGGCTTTCATTAGATCGTTGAGCAAAAAACAATCAAGATAGAGCTGCCAGATATCTGTTCTAAATATCGCCAGGTTCACGTATTGAACGGCTGCTTCATAATTCCCGAATCGGACTGGATTCATTATCCCCGGGTCTTCTTCCAGTTTCAATCCAAATAATTGAGCCGCTGTTGCTTCAAGCCATAGCTCAATTTGTTCTCCGCCATTGGCATTATCCGTGATAGGGAAACGATCTCTAACAAACTCACTCATCATCCAGATGGTATGAAAGCTCAATCCTGCTAACGGCATCCCTTCGTTGGAAAAGACCAATGATTCGCCGCCTAAATTGATGCGGACAACAACTTTTTTGCCCTTCCATTCACCAGGAACAACTGCCTTCAGATAAAACCACGCTCGCTCCCAATTTTTGCCCCATTTGTCACCGGGTTTGATTGGCTTATATTTTCCAACTAATCTTTGTTCAAACGGAACGATGGGATCGAATTTACAATATTCTGTTTCAATTGGGATTTCTTGTTCATAAAGCAAGCTCTTGAGTCGTTTTGAAAATACTTCAATTCTTTGTTCGTATAATTTTCGCTCGTTATCGATCATAGTACCTTCCATGTTTTACATTCATCACATACTAAAAATACATACGGCTATTAAAAATAATCTTT
>CBFDBN010000432.1:0-3848 GCA_965603055.1 uncultured bacterium
ATTGGGTGTCGATTTAGTTAATGAAATATAACACAAAAATATAATAATATCAAGTGTTTAATTTAATAAATTTATTTTTTGTACCACTGATTCAGGTGAACTTAAACGAAAACTCTAGTTTTCGTTTAGACCAATTAACAATTAAAAGTGCTTCGGACACACATCTGACTTATGTTCGATCCCATGAATTTGACAAAATTGAAATTCATCTTTGTAAGAGAAATGTATTAAAAATATAAATTCAATTTATATCCGTTCATATTATTAATATTCTTTTGGTAAAGCAAAAGAGATACATAAAATGAACAGATGATAGCTCAAAACAATCAAAACAAAGCCAAACAGCAGCAAGCAGCCTGTTTTCAAGATCAGGTATACAACGTAACTTCAATAAAATGAAAGTAGAGGCTTATTAAGTAATTGTTTTTATTAATCCAAAAAATTCAAAATATATCCATTTTTGTATACGTTTAGTAGGATTCAAAATATTAAGATAGCGTCATTAGCAAAATTACAATTATCAACTGAAATGTGATCTGGAGAATAAAGGGAGCATCTAAAAATCACAGCGTAGAATCTATTTGTTGGTAAAAAAATAGCCGTGAAGTCAAACTCCATGGCCACATCCCTGCTTTAACAGGGATAGCAGAAGCATCCCCAGGGGGAATCGAACCCCCGTTGCTGGATCGAAAATCCAGGGTCCTAGGCCACTAGACGATGGGGACAATTTTGGTGAGTCGTTATTAGTAAATGGTTAGTCGTAAATGGTAGATAAATAGTGACTCATCCAAAAATCTCACTCCTTTACCACTAACCAATTGCCGTTCAACAAAAAAAGGGAGAGCGACGGGAATCGAACCCGCGACATCCAGGACCACAACCTGGTGCTCTAACCAACTGAGCTACGCCCTCCATAATTGCAAGTGAATATAAGCTATTTTTAATTAAAATGCAAGAAAAAAAAATTGTAACTTCCACTTCAAACATAATCCGCAAGGAACAAATACCCGGTAACTACGTATCAGGGAGCACTTTGACTAATACTCGAAGTTATTGATGATTCATTCGACCAGACAAATTTGGTTTTAGCTTAAATTAATCTTGATTTTACTATTCTTATTTAGTAAATTTGTATCAAATTAAAAAGAGAGATACCGGACTATTCGTTAACGCAGGGAAAAATCGCTATGAATCAAAAATCGAAAAATTTTCTGAAAGAATTAAGTAACAGTTTTGGGCCATCCGGATTTGAGCGGGAACCGATAAAAATAACGAAAGAATATATCGAACCATTGTGTGATGAAATGCGTTTTGATAAATTAGGATCGCTTTTATTCAAGAAAAAAGGAAGCTCGACAAAGCCGGTCATTTTATTGCCGGGTCATATCGACGAAATTGGTTTTGTTATTTCCGGGATTAATGAAAAAGGTTTTTTATCTTTTAATACGGTCGGTGGGTGGTTCGACCAGGTCTTGCTGGGGCAGCGAGTTTTAATCCGAACTAAAAATGGAGATATTCAGGGTGTCATTGCTGCCAAGCCCCCACATCTATTGTCGCGAGAAGAAGGAAAAAAAGTCGTTGATAGGGATAAAATGTTTATTGATATCGGCTGTTCAAATAAAAAAGAAGCGGAAGTCTCGGGAGTGCGTATTGGTGACCCGGTAGTTCCTTTCTCTCATTTTTCAACATTTCAAAAAACTGCTTATGAAATCAAAAATGGTCAGGAGCAAAAAAAAGGAGTTGTTGATCTGGCAATGGGAAAAGCATTTGATGATCGAGTGGGCGTATTCATCGCGACAGAGGTTATCCGTCGCCTGAAACAGGATTCGATCGATCATCCCAATACCATTATCGGCGCTGCAACCATTCAGGAAGAAGTCGGCGCCCGGGGAGCAAGAACAACGGCATGGCTGGCAGAACCAGATGTCTGTATCACATTAGAAGTCGATGTGGCAGGCGATGTCCCCGGGGTTGAACCGCAATATGCACAGGCAGTGTTGGGAAAAGGACCTTCAATTTTAACTTATGATGCATCGATGATCCCCAATCAACCGTTAAAAGAGTTCATTATCAAGGTTGCTGAAAATAATAAGATTCCTTATCAACTCGCAACATCTGCCGGCGGTGGCACAGATGCCGGTGCAATTCACATTTCGCGAGCCGGGTGCCCCAGCATCGTACTTGGCGTTCCAACCCGGCATATTCATTCCCATGTCGGTTTGTTATGCCTGGATGATATTGAGAATTGTATTCAGCTTGTCTTGCTTACATTAACACAATTGGACGAGACAGTAGTTAAAGGATTTACAGCCATTTGAGGTATAGGGCGTGGGGCGAATCTAATATCGCCCTACGATACGAATTTAAAGTAGTAGCTTTTCTACTTAGATCAAAATTGAAAATCATTCCTCAACGATAAGATTGAGAAAGCAGGAGGAGAAATGCAAATTGAAAGTCAAATGATAAAGGACGTTGGAGTAATTTCTTTTACAGGGAAAATGTTAGGCGAGCCAGCCGATTCCAGGATATTTGAAGCGCAATTAAGGGATTTAATCAAAAAGGGAATCTCTCGAATCATACTTAATCTGCAAAACGTGCAGCGAATCAATAGTACTGGTTTAGCCATATTAATTACTGCGACAACGCTTTGTTCAGAGTACGGCGAAGACAAGGTTTCCCTGGTCGGCGTTAATGATTTCATTCAGGGTGCTTTAACATTAACTCGATTGAATCAGTTTTTTGAATATTATAATAGCCTGGAAGATGTAAAGACCTGATCTGTCAGGTAAATACCAAATTCCAAATCGTATCAAAAATTTTATCTCTATTTCAAATTTATTTCAAAATTGCCTATTAAACAAGCAATTAGAGAAAGTAGATGTTATCAAACCCAAAAGATTTCTATCGAAAATTAGATACATTTCTCTCTGAGATATACCAGATCGGTTCTGAAAATGTGCTATCTGTTGTACTTAAGGAACTGGTAAATTTCCTGGGAAAAGATCTGAATATTCTAAATGGCAGACTTTATGAATTAGACGTCGAACAGTTCGTGCTGATCCAATGTATTAATTTAGACGAGTCGTGCTCGCTTGACAAAACGCTATCTCTTGACAATGAAGCGGTTCAATTGGTACTCCAAAATGGCAGCTATATTTTCAATGATCCCCGCATAAGTCTGATGATCGAGACAAAGACCAAATGCGATCTTTCTACCCCGGTTGCCTTCATTATCCAGCGAGAGGATCAGAAATGGCTATTTGTTTTTGAATTAAGACCTGGTTGGGAACGTGAAGAGATCGATTTTTCACTAAATACAATCCGAAAAGTTTTAAATGCCCGTATTTCCAGCGATATTTTCCAGAATTATTTACATCAAGCAGAGCTAATTCAGCGGAGTCTATTACCCAAAAGTCCACCAAAAATTGAAGGCTTTGATATCGCCGGCAAATCTATTTCGACAGACATTGTTGGTGGCGATCTCTATGATTTCATCGAATTCGACGAGGATACTTTTGGCGTGGCTATTGGCGATGCCAGTGGTCATGGATTGCCAGCAGCGCTGTTGGTTCGGGATGTGGTGACTGGTTTACGGATGGGATTGGAAAAAGAGATGAAGCTTACCCGTGCTCTTGAAAAGCTGAACCGGGTGATTCATCGCAGTACCTTATCGACATCGTTTATCTCGCTATTTTACGTGGAAATTGAAACCAATGGGAATATGGTTTATTCTAATGCGGGACATCCCCCACCACTAATTGTCTCTGGATATGATGTTCAAACACTGGAGCAAGGCGGATTTGTGCTTGGTCCCATGCCGGATGTTAAATTAAAACGCGGGTTCGCAG
>CBFDBN010000433.1:0-3844 GCA_965603055.1 uncultured bacterium
ACTTCGTTTCGTTCGAAATGACACAAAAATCTTAATTTTGCAGAAGTCTAAACAAAAGATCAAATCATTTTAACTTCAAATTAATATAGCTAATTCATAACGGAATGTCAATAAAAAAATCACTTACTTTTCCCCATCTAAAATATTATCTTTGAGACATTAGTACTTATCGACAGTCCGCGGATTGATATTAGCGCATAAACGCCTAATTGCTCTCATTACCCATAACCGTCAGGCCAATAGGTTTAGATTTACATTTTCATTAACAATTCACAATTGACCATTAACAATTGACAATTTATTTTTTGAAAATGACGATAAAATTCCAATTAATTGTCAATTGATAATAGAGAATTGACAATTGTCAATGAAAAAACTACATTGTGATCCTTGCCTGACTGCTATGCTGATTACCCCTATTACCTTATTACTCCCGTCTCCTTTATCGCTCCATCGATCCCGATAATATTCTCTTCAACAACAATATCATCCCTGCCAGAAAGCTCGACTGCCTGCTGAACAATCATCGCCAATCCACCACAGCAAGGCACTTCCATTCGAGCCACGATCACTTTGGGAATTCCATTTTCTTTTAAAATAGCGCCCAGTTTGGAGGCATACGGACGAGTATCATCCAGTTTGGGACAGCCGACAACCACACTTCTTCCTCGCAAATATCTCCAATGCACATCCGCCGAAGCAAGCGGACCACAGGTGCTCATCACAACGAGTTCTTTATTTTTAAAGTACGGCGCAGTCGGTGGTACGAGATGAATTTGCACTGGCCATTGGGTTAATTCGGATTGCATTACCTGACCGGCAGCATTTTGAGTCGCCGGTTTTTCTTGAGCCGGTCCCTTAATCTCTCTCATCCGTGATCCCGGGCAGCCGAGATGTAAATGCTCCCCGGCTTGTTCGGTATGATGCTTTTTCTGCGCCTCTTCCATCCGCCAGACGGCTTCGATTCCTTGAGTTTCCAATAAATGTTCTTTTACAGCTTCTTCACTAAAATCAGCAGCTTCTCTTTCTTCAATGACCAGCGCACCAGTGGGGCAGGTTCCGACACAATCGCCAAATCCATCGCAGAAATCTTCTTTGACCAACTTTGCTTTACCATTCACTAATTGTAATGCGCCTTCTGAGCAGCCAACGATACAATTTCCGCAGCCGTCGCAGAGTTCTTCATCGATGCTGATTATTTCTCGTGTCATATTATTGTCCTTTAATCTGGTTCAGGTAAGAGACTATTTGTTTGAATCTTATACTTCATTGTTGAGTTTGAAGTATAAGAATATAATAATATGAAATGTGAAAATCATTGACTAAAGTCAAACAAAAGAGACTAATTATAAAAACTCAATTTTTCAAAATTGATTGAGAGTGGGCAATTCCGTAGATGAACATATTTCCTTTTAATCAAAAAATTTTTCCATTACAAGTTCGCAACAAATTTACTTGACTTATGGAAAATTTATTGCTATATTATTGTCGCTAATTCATAGGATAATACCTCGTGGAATATTTTTTCTTAAAGGTGGCTCATAATTTTTAAAAAAGGAGATTGTTATGCCGTACGCAATAGACCAGGATGAATGCACTGGCTGTGGGAAATGCCAGCCAATTTGCCCAATTGGAGCTATTATCGGAGGCGAAAGCTATTACACGATTGATGCTGAAATCTGTAATGATTGTAGTGGCATGTCGGAAAGTCCACTGTGCCTGGGGGAATGTCCAATTGAAGGCGCAATCTACCGGCTTGAGTCCTGATGATTTGTATTCTTCTTTTGCTTCGGCATGAGCAAATGCCGAAGCATTCTTATTCGGGTTTTGATTGTTGGATATAGAATCTCGAATAATGAAAGTTAAATGGGGAATGATGAACTGTTCTAAAATTATAAGATATAGATTTTTTAAAGAATTAAAACAGGCTTTAATCTAATAGAAGTACAATTTTGTAGATGAAACAAATATTTTTGGCGATCACCTTCTGTGCTGCGACTTTCTTATATGGGGCGACTACTGAAATTATGCCTCTAAAGGAAGTTAAACCGGGGATGCGGGGAACCGGTTTAACGGTCTTTGAAAACAACCAGATCGAACAGTTTGATATCGAGATTATCGATATTATTCACAATTTTTTCCCGGACCGCAACCTGATTCTGGTAAGGTTATTGGGAGATAAGCTCACTCATACCGGTGTGGTTAGCGGAATGAGTGGCAGCCCGATTTATATCGATAAAAAACTGGTTGGTGCCTTAGCCTATCGCATGGGAGATTTCATGAAGGATCCTATCGCCGGCGTAACGCCAATCGGAGAGATGTTAGAGATATTTACCAAAGAACAGGTCCGTGATCAGGAAATCAGCTCTGCCGCAAAACAAACATCCCAATTAAAGGATTATTTATTTTCACGCCATCTTGAAAAATTTGACCTATTCAATTTACTTAATTTTCATAACAATTCAATTCCCGTTGGCATAAAACCCATCGAAGCTCCTCTTGTTATCAGTGGATTATCTCCAACTCTTTATAAAAAAATTAGCAATCAATTCGCCAATTCAAATTTTCTGCTTTCACCGGGCGGTAAATTAGATCAAACTGATTTAAAAAAGGAGAACGAATTAGAACCAGGTTCAGCCGCTGCTGGCATTATCATCGCTGGCGATTTTGATATTAGCGCATTGGGGACGGTCACGTATCGGGATGGCAACCGGATTTTAGCTTTTGGGCATCCTTTTTTTAATAGTGGACCGGTAAATATTCCCCTGGCTGCGGCAAAGGTCATTACGACATTTTCCAGTCTCTATGCTTCCAACAAATTTGCAGTGGCAACAGAAATTATCGGAAACATTCGGCAGGATCGATCCAGTGGGATTATGGGACTGGTCGGTGAAATTCCGCCCATGATACCAGTTAATGTCAGGGTCAGCTCTCCAATAACAGCAGAAAAGAAATTCCAGTTTAAAATGGCAAATGATCGTTCTATGGCAACGATAATGCCGGTGTTTTTGTGGATCACTTTGCTAAATGCGCTGGAGTCTTCCCGATTGGGAGGCGGTGACTACGCATTGAAATTGAATGGTCGAATCGATCTTGAAAAATATCCTGATGTAATTCTGGACAATTTCTACTCTGGGGGGAGCGCTGGTTATTACGATGGATCTGGCATGGATATTCCAGAAGCGGCTTATGAAATTGTAATGACCCTGGCAGCGCTATGGATGAACGAATTTGAGCCGCCGAAAATTCAAACTATAGACCTGATATTTAATGCTCGACCAGGACAAAAGCTCGCAGAGGTTGAGAAAATTTTTTACGATAAGGAAGAGGTTTTTCCCGGCGATAGCTTGAACGTCGTTATTGTTATTCGGCCATATCAGGGGAAGAGAATTGAGTTGAGCAGACGAATTTATATTCCTAAAAATATTATTTCGGATAAAATAACAATCGCAGTTGGGGGAGCTGAACAGATAACAGGGTGGGAATACCAGTCTGGAATTGGCAGATTCACCCCATCAAATTTAACAGACTTAGTTACGCTGCTGAATCAAAGGCGAAAAAATAGCGGCATTATTATTCAATTAAAAATAGCCGATAGCGGGGCAGTGTTACACGGCCGTGAATTTCCAACACTTCCGCCTTCGGTTTTTGAAATTATGAAGGACCGAAAGACACAAAAAATCTATAATGCCGTAACAGAAAAAATAATAAAAGAATGGTCAATCCCGTTGGATTTTGAAGTCCGGGGAGGAAGGAAGTTTGATCTGGTGGTTAAGTATTTTTAGTTTGCTTCAACCAATTGTTTACATCGTAAAGAGTTGGGCGTGGCGCGTTGGGCGTAGAG
>CBFDBN010000434.1:0-3838 GCA_965603055.1 uncultured bacterium
TAAAATCTGCTGATTCTTTCACAGTTTCGGCTGAGAAAATCGGTGTCGCGCTTAATATTCCTGATTTCATTATTGGCGTCACAATCGTTTCCATTGGAACTTCGTTGCCAGAACTGACAACTTCGGTTGTGGCAACTTACTCAGGTAATCCAGAGATTGTGATTGGTAATGTTGTTGGCTCAAACATCACCAATATCTTCCTGGGTTTAGGCTTATTACCATTGATAGTCGGATTTTTTAAAATCGGAAAGAAACTGATCAGCACCGACCTGCCAATTCTCATTGGATCCACCTTTCTTTTAGTAGTTTTATGTTATGATGGTGAATTCAAGCCGCTTGAAGCCCTGTTTTGTTTAGCCGGGTTCATTGTTTATATAGCTTATGCCACCAAAGAACATCGGGATTACAAACAACAACTTGAAGCGCATTTGAGAAAAAACTCAAAGCTTCACATTAAAACAATGCTAATTCTGGGTGTTAGTTGCTTTGTGCTATGGCTCGCTGCTGAATTTACAGTCAGGTCAATTGTGAAAATATCACAAATCACCAATATTGGAACTGATGTTGTTTCTGCCAGCGCCCTGGCTTTAGGAACATCGCTACCCGAAATTATTGCCAGTATTATTATTATCAGAAATGGAAAAATCGATATCGCGGTCGGCACGCTTTTTGGCTCCAATATATTTAATGCTTTCGCCATCATGGGGATATCTGGTTTGATTGGAACGATTGCAATTCCTACAACGATGTTTCCTTTTGGAATTTCTATCCTTGTTTTAGCTACGCTATTATATTTCTTTATCACCTTAGATCAGGAGATCACAGTATGGGAAGGCTATCTGCTGATAATTTTTTACGGGGTATATTTAGTGAAGCTTTTTGGATTGTTTTAAAGCTGATTTGGAATGAGCAAAAAATTTTTAAAATAATAAAGATGTGCGAGTAAATTGTGCTAATCATCAATCTTTTTTATTTTTACTTGTTTCATTAAGTAAAACACAATCCCATCACAGACTGGTTCTTTGGTGCCTAATTTTCTTTTTCGACTGTATCGGAGAAAGTCCTGTCGTACAACTTTTCTCGTAAACTTTGAGGCATGAATAAAATTTTTTCCGTTGAAAATGATCCCTTCATGGGCAATGACGATCCCCTTTTTAAATAACTCTTTTTGAATAACTCCAACCCCACAAACAGCAGGTAATCTCTCCAGAAATTGGCGGGTGATGAGTTTTTTCGGAATATAGGGCAGCTCGATTTCTTTTTCCCAATCGATCGGTAAAAAAGGAGAGCCGTCGTCCTGGCGGTTTAGAACAAGGTGAACCGTATCTAATTCCATAGGCTGAGCAATTGAGGTGGTAATGAGCTCGAAATAATCTGAAGTCAGCAGCCGGTCGGCGGTAAAATGCCGTCTATTTTCATAAGAGATTTGATTTTTGTTCCCGGCAGTTGGATAATAGTTTAGGTAAGTCATCAAAGATTCTGCCTGTTGATAATTCAATGCACTTGCCAAAGCCATATTCGTCAAAACAAACACCGTGCAATTGGTTTTATCCACCCGAAAGATTGGTTTGGGTTCAAAACCTGAACCATCACCAATTGCTTTGAATTCATAGGGTGTATCGAGTCGGATTCGTGAGAGCGCATGTAATCGATTTTCGAAATCGGGAAACTTTTTATGAAGTTTTGGGAGCAGCTCATTGATTTCATCAGTTTTAAGTCGGAAAAATTTTTTTGAGGAGGGTGATGAATTTTCCATAGAATTAAATGAAAAAAGAAACCACAAGACGAGAAGGAATATTGTCATTCGAAATTATTTAAATTTTATTTTCAATATTAAAATTGATAAGAAAACGTGGCGCGGTTCAAATAGCCAATCGCCCCAAAAGAAGAAAGACCATAGTCGAACTGCATCTGGTTCCACTGAAATCCCAATCCCATTGAGATGCCAGCAAACTGATCGCCATCAGCGCCGATTTTCAGATCGCGTCCCAAAGAATTATAACCAACTCTCAGGAAAACGCCTTCGGCTAAGGTAAATTCACCACCCACATTGAATTGAATATCATCATCAATGTATTTATTGGCAGTGACACTGTACACTAACGGCAAATGCGCCAATTTCTTTGAGAAACCTAAAACAAAATTGAGCGGCAAAGGATCTTTGTGATCCATAAATGCGGTCATTGCCTGTCCAAGATTAAAAACACCAAGCCCGATATTCATATCTTCAATGAAAGGAACTTTGTAGATCGCTCCCAGGTCAAGAGCAAGCGCAGTGGAATTATATTCGACAATGGAGAAATAAATAACTTTGGCTGACACCCCCACCATCAGGTCTTCGTTTATCGAGCGTCCCAGCGAAGAAGTGATCGCAAAACTGCCAGCGCCAAAATTCCCCAATTTGTTTCCAGCAACATCCGTTTCATCGAAATCACCATAATTCATATAATCGATACCAACAGCAATCTGACCGATATTTTTAATCGGCTGCGTATAGGCAACAAATCCCGATTGAAAATCGAGCACGTGATTGAGATAGGTTGCCGTTGCCATCCTGCCTGAAATTGGAGCCAGCCCGGCCGGGTTAAAATAGATGGCGTGTATATCTCCCGGGATGCTGATAAACGCCCCGGCCATTGCTGAAGGTCTTGCACCAATATGCGTTCGTAAAAACTCGTAACCAGCGGTGCCGGATGAAGGGCTTGCCATTAATGTCATGTTCAAAAAAAATAATCCAAATATTATAACCAAAGAATTCAAAAATCGCATCACATCATCTCCACAATTGAATTAAGTCGTTAAGCGGATTTGAGCCATCTATCTATAAGTGAGCCTTGCGAAGGTTTGGAACCTTCGCAAGGGTTTATCTATAAATACAAGATATTTATTTTTCACCTCAATATCAAGCAATTTTTTATGATAATTAAACTCCATTGATTGTGTTTTGTTCAGATGAGACTACTTAGTATTTAAAAAGTCCATTTCTTGCCCAAAGAGCAAAAACTTCTTAGCTCTCAGAAAAAAATCTCTCAGAATTGAAAAATAGAAATTATTTTTCTGAGTGATTTCAATTCTGAGAGCAGATTTTTTTGGTTCTCCTTCGGCGGATCATTTTGAAATAAAAATTTTATTCCATCAAATTACAACCCAACCCTGGCTTATCATTGGGATACAAAATTCCATTTCGCAAATTCACTGCCCCGGCAAATGGATCGTTCAATAGTCCAATATGTCCATCGAGATCGGCATAGATCACATTGGGTCGAGCCAGTGCGAAATGTAAGCCTGCTGCAATGCTCAAAGCCGATTCATCCATACACCCAATCATCACTTCCAGACCGGCAGATCGCGCCACAGCATTGATTTGCAATGCCTCAGAAATCCCACCAACTTTCATCAATTTTATATTTACCATATCTGCCAGTCTATGTCGTGCCAGGCGAAAGGCATCCCGAAGATTGAGCAGACTTTCGTCCGCCATTACTGGAATGGGGACGTTACTGGTTACCCTGCCCAACAAATCAGGTTCTCCCTTGGGGGTTGGCTGCTCGATAAATTCCAATTTTACCTGGCGAGTCTTTTCAAAGAAAGTCTGGCACTGTTCCACGGTAAAGCCCTGGTTGGCATCAAAACGAAGCTCGATGTTTTTTCCAACCGCTTCCCGGGTTTTTATGACACGAACAATGTCAGATTCAAGGTCTTTTCCTCCTTTAAGTTTCAAACATTTAAAGCCCTGGGCAATCCAATCCTTTGCTCGTTTCACGGTTTCATCTTCTGGCAAGATACCAATGGTTATGCTTGTTTTAATCCGATCTCGAAAACCACCCAGCAGTTTCCA
>CBFDBN010000435.1:0-3828 GCA_965603055.1 uncultured bacterium
CCTGTGGAGAGCTGGCTGAAAGCGTCACCTGAAAGGGCTGGGAGTAAAAACCGCCAGGGGGTGAAAAGATCGGCTCTCCGCCAAAATTTTGATAGCCCTGCGTGGTATTTGCCCTACCTGGAGTCGGTTGATCAAAATAGAACCAACTGGCACTGCCATCGGGCTGGCGACCATACGAAACATCGGTTGGCAGCTCACCAGTATTAACCTGATCAAGCACTTGACCAGTGGCATGATGAAGCGTAATCTTTTCCCCATCGGCATTAATTTTGAAATTGGTATGTAGATAATTGACCATCGGATCAAGAAATTGAGACATCCCCCGAGAGCTATCCGATGGCGGCTTAGAAAAGCCAATGCTCAAAAATGGAATCAGGCTCATATCAGAAGAATTGATGTCGTAATTATGAACCTGAATGGCGAGCACATTCTCCCTGTCTCGAAATAGCGATTGGACATCATTCAAAACAAATTTGTCCGGTTTACGCCCCTGGTACATCTCCGCTTCTCGATACGTCCAGGCGGTTTGATTAAAAGCAGGATGATCACCCACAGTTCCGACATTTGCCCTGGCAATCTCCACGTCATTCAAATAAGCGACAAAGGCATCATCATAATCAACATGGAGCAATGCCTTTGAAATTGCATTTTTATCAGCGATAGTAAACGTATTTCGGACATAAAGAGAGATGATTTTCGGAACAATCGTCGCATCATCATCGTCGCCATAACCAAAACCGCTGGCGCCCAGGTACCAGCTCGAATCATCAAATCCAGCGCTTCGCCAATCCTCAGGTGGTTCCGAAGTCCCCAGCCGATACCGCCATTGATCCCCCCAATCAATCACTGTCTCCCAATGCAGCCACTCTCTCCGATCTTTGCTCGAAGCAAAAACGATCAAAAAGTCATAAGGCTCAAGCGTCAAACTGGGAAAAGTCCACTTGAAGGGATCAGCCGTATCGTCAGATAGTCCGAAACCATTGAGATCGATAGCATTCTGGCTAATATTGTACAACTCAATCCAATCAGGGCTATCGCCATTTTCATCCTTGATGGTCGTTGAATTGGATGCCACGACTTCATTGATCACGATGGTTTGGGCATGAAGCAGCGAAGTTGGGAATAAAAGTATCAAAAGAAGATTTATAGTTGTAAAAATTTTCATAAGATTATTCAAGATAAAGCAAGACGGCAGATGTGAAACGGGAGAGGTAATAATTAAAAAAGTATCATTCGTTTGCTATCTCACTTCTTACATTTTACTTTTCACATCTCACATTTCACGTCTCACGTTTTACAAATCACTTCTGCAAAATCATCGTCTTTGTCATCTTCGAGCCATTGACACTGAACTGGTACAGATACAATCCTGACCCGACCAATTGGTTATGGCTATTCGTGCCATCCCAGGAAATGGTTTTAAATCCTGTCGAGAGGAAACCGTCAAAAAGATCCTTCACCAATTCACCTTTGAGATTAAAGATTTTAAAATTCACTGCCTGTGGCTCTAATAAAAACAAGGGGATCTGCGTGATTTGATTGAACGGATTGGGATAATTTTGTGCCCAAAAAACCGTGTCCGTCACCTCGTCGAAGTTGTAATCCTCCCTGGCAGGCGCTGATTTCAGGTTGAACCGTAAAAAATTGATATTAAATCCGCCCTGCACAAATACCAATTTTATAGTATGATTCCCTGCTGGAATGGAAATATTTTCAGATGTCGAAATGGTCAGCCAATCCTTCCAGCCACCTGAATTAGGGACAGAAATGATTTCTGTTAACGGTTGATTGTTGAGAAATAGTTGAAATTTTCCGTTGGCATTGGTGGAAGCCACCCGAAAATCTACGCTGTACTCTCCTGGCTCATCCACTGTCACTGTAAACAACAGCCATTCGCCAGTCTCAATCCAGCCGACATTATAGGCAGCCCCCTGGGCATCTTCGCTCAGCTCAATATCAACGCCATCGTTGCGATATTTAGCCCCTCGGTTCCACGTATCGCCACTGCCCAAACCATGGGTATTTTGGTAATCACGATCAGAATAAGAGACGCCAGCATTGCCGAAATCATAGTCCACACAATGAATAGTGCCAGGAATGCGATGGGCTTTATAGGGTGTCGCCCTGATGCCAAAATCCGAACGAGTCAGGGCATCGACGACGTCGGGAAGAAATTCACAGTTATCGAGCAGCAGGTTATCCGCCATCTGAAATAGGGCGGCAGTGGCGTACTCCGCAGTCGGCTTTGACGCCTGTCCGTTCCAATAATCGAGAATTCGCTGGTATGCTTCTGAAATGGGTGAGGAATAGGGGCTGGTAGTCGTCCCGATCTTTTTATGCGTCCACCAGTTCCACCCAATATTGTTTTTTCCCAATAATTGAATACAGTCGTAAAACCAGGCATTGGAATTTTCACCTGATTCGCCCAACCATAACGGACAATTGGTCTGGTTTCGGAGGTTTAAATAGCCCTGGATGGAACCCTGGGTGTTTTCATTCCAATATTTGTGGAAGCTATAAACCAGGTTCGTATCAAAAGGTGGCGATAGCGAGTTGAAATCCGTCGCGTACCAATTTCCTTCGATAAAAACGATGTGATTAGCGTCGACCTCGCGAATGACCCGGGTAATTCGTATGTAAAGCGCGCGCAAGTCGCTATTGGAATATCCCGACGGCATGACTGGCTCATTGAGCAGGTCATAGCCGCCGATCCATTCTTCAGTCGCATATCGCTCGGCAATCTTCCGCCAGACTTCAACTGTCCGATCCTGGTTGGCAGGATTCGTCCACAGCCGAGCCTCGATGCCATCGCTATCGCTGATGTTATCTTTATTCTGTCCGCCTGGCGCACAGTGCATATCCAGGATCAAATAGAGCTTATTTTTCTCGCACCATTCCAATAATCGATCAATAATTTGAAATCCCTCTTCCAGGTAAATCCCAGGCTGATTTTCTGGCGTTAACAACCGATAGTTGAACGGCAGCCGAATCGAATTGAATCCCCAGGATGCAATCTGCTGAATATCTTCTTCAGTCACATAATTGGCGATATAACGCTGGTAAAACTGATCCGCATTCTCCTGTCCGATGAGATTAACAATCATCTTGCGGATCGAAGACGGTGATCCCAATCCTGGAACGTGCAGTTGATAACCTTCCGGTACCAGCCAGCCGCCCAATCCAAATCCTCGCAGCAAAATCTTCTGTCCATTGGAATCAACGGTTTCCCGTCCCTGGGTTTTTAGATAGGCTTGACTATTTTGGTAGAACAGAAGAAATACCAAGATAGATATAAAGAAATATCTCAATATTCGCATAAGCGACTTTCAATAGTCCTTTTTATTTCAATCATGAAATATATACAAGAATTACACCAGAGTCAAGGAAGAAATGCAAAAATTGATATTTCAAAGGGTTATGCCATTGGGTTAGTTGGTAAAAAGAGGGGGAAATTATCAAAGTGATAATGGGGGATTATTATTTTGATAAGAGTATTTTAAAAATTTATCATCTTAAAAACAGCAAGTTGAGTAGCTATTTTAGGTAGTAATGACACAAGTTCTGTTTGAGCTAATTCAAAAATTTTCTTGCAAGCTTCTTTAAGACCTCCCTTGGCTACATCTTTAAGCGTATCATCTAAAATTTCTATAACTTTCTTTTTTGTTTTGCCTTTAAAAGATGTCTCAGGTTCTTTTTCTACTTCTTGTTTTATGTCTTCAATAGCTTGGTTGATTTTTATTTTGTTAATTTGGGCATTCCCATGAATTTCATAATAATCACCTGCTACTCTAATTTGTTTACGTGGCTGTTGAAGTGCATACATCGAAA
>CBFDBN010000436.1:0-3826 GCA_965603055.1 uncultured bacterium
TATTTTATTACATTCTGAATTTCTACAAAAATCCCTTGAATTTTTCATATTTTTTATTTATTTTCCATCGACAACAAAAAACAAAATAAAATAAGGTAAGATTAAGGATTCAATTCATAAAATTATAATCTTGGATTAAAGGGAGAAATATTATGAATTCTGTTTCAAAGAATATTGACCAGGTATTCTTGGATATTAAAACACATTTTCCAAAATGGGAAAAAATAAAGGATATGGTTGATCAATGTATCGATATGATGCTAAATTTACGTCAGAGCGGTCACCCCGGCGGTTCACGGTCAAAGGCTCATATAATGTTGGCAACCATGCTCAGTGGGGTGATGCGTTATGATATTCGTAATCCTGAAAAGCGATTTGCTGATCGATTTATTTTGGTCGGCGGACATACCATTCCATTAATTTATGCCATATTAGCTGTTTTTAATGAAGCGTTAAAGAGAAAATATAAACAGACCGGGGATAAAAAATATTTAATTCCCAATGAAGCCGAACGAGCGCTTTATTGGGAAGATTTGCTGACTTTACGCCACAACAAAGGCTTACCAGGACATGCAGAGATGGCAGGTAAATCATTGTTTTTAAAATTTAATACTGGCCCTTCGGGACACGGCTCTCCTGTTGCTGCCGGTGAGGCAATGGCTCTAAAATTAGCTGGCGCCGATGATATTCGGGTGTTCGCCGTCGAAGGTGAAGGAGGCGCTACTGCAGGAGCTACTCATGAAACGCAAAATTCTGCCTGGGGACTGGGTCTGAATAATCTATATTATCTTTTTGATTGGAATGATTATGGGATTGATGACCATAGTGTAAGCAGTATCGTATATGGTACTCCACAAGACTGGTTTGGCGCCCATGGTTGGCGTGTTTTTGGAACCGAAAAAGGTATGGAATGGCACTCCGTAACAAAAACCATTCTCGATATGACCTATTCTGAAAATAAAGAGCAACGCCCCAATCTCTCCTGGTTCAAAACCCGCAAAGGAAGAGAGTACGGCATTTACGATAATAAATCACATGGCACACCGCATAAACCAATGAACAGTGAAATGTTTTGGGAGACGACCAAAATATTTACAGAACGATATGGAATTGAATTTGAAGGTTTTGGCAAACCAGCGCCAGAAAACGAAGCAAAGCGTGTGGAACAGACACGAACAAATTTGAGTCGAATTGTTTCACTTTATGAGCAGGATCAGGAATTACTGGATTATGTTGCCGATACGCTGGTTGAATTAGGCGAATCGATTCCCGATCAGAAGACAACGCTTCATTACGATTTTAACAAAAACCCATTCCTTGATCCAGCCTTTACGGATTATAAAAATTACCCTGACGAAATTTTCGCCCAGCCAGGTGAAAAAAAACCCAATCGGGCTGGTTTAGCCAAATTTGGCGCCTGGATTAATGCCCGATGTTATGAAAAATGCGGTAGACCATTGTTCATTGCCATGTCTGCCGATTTAGCGGATTCAACTAATATCTCCGGTTTTGCTAAAAGCTATGGCGATTTTAAAGGTTTTGGACCTTATGAGCGGAATAGCAATCCACAGGGTTGTCTGCTGCCACAGGGGATCACAGAATTTGCCAATGCCGGCATTTCAGTTGGTATCGCCACAGTGAACCTATCTGAAAAACCATACCAGGATTTCAATGGTTTCTACGCCACGTGCTCAACTTATGGATCATTTGTCTATTTAAAATACGGTCCTATGCGACTATTTAGTCAACTGGCGCAGGATTCTGAAATAAAAGTCGGAAAAGTACTGTGGATCGGCGGGCATTCGGGACCTGAAACTGCCGAAGATTCCCGTACCCATTTCGGTATTTTTGCGCCGGGTGTCACGCAATTATTCCCGGAGGGCCAAATTATCAATCTCTATCCATGGGAACATAATGAAGTTGCGCCAATGATCGGCGCTGCCATGGCAACGGATAAACCGATTATTGCGCTGCACCTGACACGTCCCCCGGTTGAAATCCCTGATCGAAAAAAATTGGGCATGGCTTCTCATTTTGAAGCTGCCAAAGGAGCCTATATTATTCGGGATTATAAGCCCGGCTTACCAAAAATGGGCACTATATTTGTCCAGGGCACGAGCACGACCAGCAATCTAATCAAAATTCTCCCCAAATTGGACGAGGCTGGCTTAAACGTAAAACTGGTGGCAGCCGTGAGCTATGAGTTATTTAAACTGCAGCCGGAAAGCTATCAAAAATCGATCGTCCCTGATTCCGACTGGCTCGATTCCACGGTGATGACAAATGCCGCGAGAAAAAATATGCACGATTGGATTTTTTCAAAAGTATCAGAAGAATATGCCATTTCATCGGACTGGGATAATCGCTGGCGGACTGGCGGATCGGTTGATGAACTGTGTGAAGAGGCGCATATCTCACCCGACTGGTTATTTAAAGGGATAGAAAGATTTGTGAGAGATAGACAGCAGCGTCTCAGACGAATTAAACAAATGTTAGATGGCGCAAGTTGATACAAATAAAGGCACTTCCAAGGAGGTGCCTTTTTTATTATTAGAGCCAACACTTTTGTTTCGCTAATCCGTGCTTATTCAACAATGTAACAAATCCTCCACCACAGGCTATATGCGTTAAACTAAGTGAAATCTTCATTAAAAATATAATTCAATCGCAGAAAACGCTGAGATTGCAGTGGAAACGCAGAGTTTTTTAACAATTGTTTCCAAATAAAATATTGGCATTTTTACATTTGAATAACAATACTCAAATTAATTTTTCAACTCTCTCTTTCTCTGCGACACTCTGTGATCTCGGCGGTTATTCGCTTTTAGGTTGCCGTTAATTCCGCAGGCGGATTAATTGCTCTGCTCAGGGGGACTTCAATTTTGTGGAATTAATCCAGATTTCTATCCAGCCCAAAGAAATTAAGTCGCTGGAATATTAAAAAGTTGTAAATCGCCGAGATCAATGTTCCCCCGATAAATCCCGAAAGAAAGCTATACCATAGATTTGGATTTACATCTGCAACAAATAATTCCAGGCTTGCCGTGGGTGCTCCAAAAGCACGAAAAAGACCAAAAAATATCATGAGTGTTAGTCCCAATGCAAAACCAAATGCTAATGATATAAAACCGTGTGATCGAAGGGTACGAGATGGAAAACGTGGGTCCTCATCAGGTCCCCCACCGCCAACACCTTCTCCTTCATCAAAATATATGTTTAAACGTGGATACATAAGTACCTCCTTCATTTAAAAAAGGGTTCGATTGCAATAGAACAAAGCTTCCCCAAATAAATGGATGTGGTTTTTGATAAATTTTATTGTGTTGTAAATTTTCTATACATTTGATATTTGAATTTTGAAGCGCAATAGCTGGATTTTTCATTTTTTTCAAGGATTCTAAAAAATCCTTTATTTGCTCGAATGCTTGATTTGACTCGATTTCCCATAAGGTAGCAAGAATTACTTTGCCGCCTGATGCTAATATAGCTTGTTGTATTCCCGCCAGTCCAGTACCCTTATATAATTTGCCGATAGCTGTTCCACAACCGATGAGAAGAATCAAATCAGCGTATGACCAATCGATTTTTTTAAAATCACGTGCGCACATTTTAAAATTTGAAGCTCGTGAATTTCCTTTTTCAAGCACCGAAAGCTCGAAATACGAGGAGTCAGGAAATACGATATTTGCCTTGCTATGACCAAAGAAAATATAAATATCATACTTTTGATTTAATTCTGATATAATCTCTTCTTTATTAAGAATTTGCCTATCACTGGATAGCTCCTTAACGTTGGAATAGTGGTGTTTCACAAATCTGAGTAAAT
>CBFDBN010000437.1:0-3812 GCA_965603055.1 uncultured bacterium
AAGAAGATGGGCAACTGGTCGCTTGGCTACCGATTTATGGAATGAGCCTGGAAGAGGTGCAGGCATTAATGAAAAGTTTTGTAAAAGTGTTTCCCAATTCCAGCTTGTGGTACAATAATCCTGAGCATTTGCTATTGGCAGGAATTAAAGGGTACTACCCGATAGACCTGGAATTGGTGAAATCTCGAATGGAATCACCAAAAGTATTGGCAAGTCTTTCAGAAATTCACTTGAACGATTCTTTCACATTTTTGTCGACATTTTTTTGTGGTGAAAAGATGCTGAATCAGTTTGCAGGTTCAGTTTCAAGCCATAGCGACAATCACCCAATCGCTGAATTTAGCCGAATTCCAACCAGGGATATGATTCCCGACGTGTACCAGGCACTGCTGAAGTGCCGAGAACCAGTCGTTTCTTACTGTACCAATTTTGAAGCCCTGGGAGAATTTGAACCTGTGAGACAACGTATCCATCAGTATGATACTGAAATGAAAAATTTGATGGCAGCATTTTTTACCTATCTCATGCTTGGAACCGATTCCCAACAACAGGAAACAGTAGCTGGAGCGATCAAATCAATCCGCAAATTACTTGACGAAGAGCCAGAAAATGATTTCGCATTAATTCAATACGTCGACCTGATCAGTCATGCAGATTTGACCACGGATAAAAAATATTTTGAACAGGCGATTGCAAAATCTCCCAATTTTGCCAAAGCGTATGTACTTTTAGGATTGGACTATGCGAATCGAAAAGAATGGGAAAAGGCGCTCAATTCGTATCAGCGGGCACTTCAAATTAATGATAAATATTTGACTGCTTTAATGAACACAGGTTTTGTTTTCATCCAGGTGCAAAAATGGGAACAAGCCAGAGCGATGTATGAAAAACTATTATCCCTTGAGCCAGAAAATCCATTCTTACATTCGACGATTGCCCAGGTGTATTACATGCTGCAAGACTACGATACTGCAATTAACCATATAAAAATAGCCATAAAAAACCAGCCTGAGCAGGCGAACCTATATTTCAATTTAGGACGGATGTATCAAAAAAATAACCAGGTAGAAGAAGCGTTCGAAGCATTCCAAAAAGGAATAGAAATATCCCCTTATGACCAGAGAGCTCGCCAGGTGCTGGAAGAATTGCAGAAAATGAAATAGTATTTTTGAAAAGTAAAGCCTCAGTTATTGATTGGTAGACCTACCCTTTCAAAGGTTTTGAACCTTTGAAAGGGTAAGTCATCCGAAAGGACTGGGTGAGTACTTTGAAAATATATACTTTTGAAATGAATGAGGTGGAAATTATGAGTTCAGAAAAAATACAGAAATTTGTAAATTATAAGCTAATCTGCATACTAACTTTGCTGATCATCGTTAGCATAACGGTAATGATCCCACAAACAGTCCTTTCACAGGATAAAGATGTAAGCTTCTCAATGGATTTCTCCCGATTTCGTGCCCAGGGAAGCGATGTGTATGTAGAAATTTATTATTCTTTCAAACGGGATGGATTGACTTATCAGCCAAGCTCTGATGGTTTCCAGGCAGGTGGACTGATTCAAACCTTTATCAAAAAAGACACGAAAACCATGACGGTGGACAGCCTGGTGATTACTGATTTCACGAAATCCAAAAGCGAAATACTGCCCACTCAAAAATTTACTGAGCAATCCAATATTCAACTGGGACAGGGTGAATATGAACTTATCTCCCGATTTACCGACCTGGTTTCAAAAAAATCTTACAATGTCTCCGACAGTCTAAAAATCAGTCCTTTTTCAAACGAAACATTGAAATTGAGTGATATACAACTCGCCAATTCAATTCAGAAACAGCCTCAAAAAGAGAATAAATTTGATAAGAACGGTTTGCGGATTATTCCGAATGCGAGTAAAACTTATGGAACAGGATTGGAGCAGCTAAGTTTTTATGCGGAAGCATACAATTTGAAATTCGAAGGTGAAGCGAAAAGCTCGACCTACCATTTAAGTTATCATATTATTGATCAGCAGGGCAAAACAATAAAAGAAATTGCTGGACGTCCCAGGAACAAACCAGGTTCATCCAGTATTATTAATGGAAGTCTGGATATCGCAGATATTTCCAGCGGTTTTTATACCTTCCAAATCGTTCTTACCGATTATTTTTCAGGACAGTCTGTTGAAACATCGAAGGAATTTCAGATTTTTCGACCTGGTGATTTTATAGCAAAGAGAATGAAGACCGAGCTGACTTTGATAGAACCATCTAAAGATGAATTTGAAAATATGCCAGAAGCTGCATTGAAAGCCTACTTTGACAAAATAAAATACATTTCACTCAAAGAAGAGCAGAAAATATTTAAAAAACTTGATCTCAATGGAAAAAGAGAATTTTTGAAAAATTTCTGGAAACAAAGAGACCCCCAACCAGCTACGTTAATCAATGAAAGAAAGGAAGAATATTTTCGCCTGTTAGAATATACTGACAAACATTTTTCACTCGGGATGAAAGCAGGCTGGAAAACCGATCGCGGCAGGGTATTATTGGTCTACGGTCAGCCAAGTGAGATTGAGCGATTCCCATCCGATTCTAATTCAAAGGCATATCAAATATGGCGATATTATGAAATCGAGGGAGGCGTGGAGTTCGTCTTTGTAGATATTATGCGGTTTAGGGATTTTCGGTTAGTTCATTCGACCTATCGCGGGGAGATTCAGGAATACGGATGGAGAGATAAATATTTGCCCCTATAGAACATACAAATGAATTAGCACAGCACTTGATCGTAGTGTTATCGATATACTGATTCCATCGCTTGGAGCGATGGAATCAGTGTGAAATTCTAATCCTTAATCGATTTCCCTTCACATAGTTAATCAGATTATTTTCTTATGCTTTTTTTAACGCTACGGATTAATTCCAGCCGAAACATTTTTTCCTGTCCATACCAAAATCAAATAGAATATTTTTTCTTTCAAGAAATTATATATCAAGTGAATCAATTTTTTATCAGATTGGAGTTTCGATAAAATGAAAAAGATATTCCCCTTTTTCTTTTGCTTTGCACTGATCGTTACATCACTCTATGCCCAAACTAACATCACTAAAAAAGACTACCTCGAAGCCATCAAAATCGCCGAACAAGAACTCTGGCACAACTACCAGGAATCCATCAAAAAATGGGAACAAAGCGATCCTGCTGTAAGGAGTCCTGAACCACCAAAAGCTGGGAGACATCTTGTAAGGATGCCAGCCTTACTGTATTCGGTCACCAAAGAGAAAAAATATGCTGAACATGCCCGAGAAGCATTTTTAAATATGACTTATGGGGATGCCTATTACAATCTTGTGGCGCTTGAGCAGATCAAAGATAGTGGCATCCTCTCGAAAAAGGATTTGGAAATTATCGAAAATGGGATGTTGGAAAGCGCTGAACGGGCGGTTCAATATTGGGTGGAATGGGGCGCCATGAATCATGCCACGCAGAGTTTGGTGAATAACCTGGCTGCTGCGATGACATATTTTCCTGAGCATCCCGATTATCCAAAGTGGAAGCAGAAGCTGGACATTAATGTCTCTGCCAGTTGGGGGAGATGGTCGATCGAGGATGCCCAGATTTATATTCCTGCCTGGATTAAACCGATGATGGAATATGCGGAACTGATGGGACTGGAAGATGAATATTACGCCAATCCCATGACCAAATATTATTTTGATTACCTGGTTCAATTGGTGACGCCTGGCGGGCAAATTGTCGAATTCGGTGATGGCCGTTTCGGGGCAGGGGCTATACCTGGGATTGGATGATTGCGGTGCTGGAAAAAGGCG
>CBFDBN010000438.1:0-3802 GCA_965603055.1 uncultured bacterium
TGCACAACCGTTAGTGGTCAGCTCAAAAGATGGTCCCATGGCGATTTCGCATAACGGTAATTTTGTCAATTCGCAGGAACTCCGTGAAGAACTGGAAAATGAGGGCGCGATTTTTCAGACAACGACGGATACAGAAATTGTAATGCACCTATTAGCCCGGTCAAAAAAACCGACCATTGTTGAAAAGATCAAAGATTCATTGAGCCAGATCAAAGGCGCGTATTCAATTGCTATTTTAACAAAAGATGAATTGATTGCAATAAAAGATCCCCGTGCTTTTCGTCCCTTATGCATCGGCAGAAAAGGAAGTGCTTATATTGTGGCTTCTGAATCCTGTGCGCTGGATATCATGGATGCTGAAATTGCCAGGGAAGTTGAACCGGGGGAGATTGTTGTAATCGATCAAAATGGCTTGACTTCATTTTGGTTGGATGAAAAAACTGAACGCAGCGCCTGTATTTTTGAATTCATCTATTTTTCTCGACCAGATAGCTGGATTTTTGGTGAGAAAGTGGATAAGGCTCGCCGCAGACTGGGAAAAACGCTGGCATTGGAAAATCCTGTCGAGGCGGATCGAATAATTTCTGTGCCAGATTCGAGCAACACGGCTGCCCTGGGATATGCCCAGGAATCTGGTATCAAATTTGAGATCGGCTTGATTCGCAACCATTATATTGGCAGGACATTTATCCACCCGGTTCAGTCCATGCGAGATTTCAGCGTGCGAATTAAGTTTAATCCAGTCCAGGGTATTTTAAAAGACAAAAGCGTGATTATTGTTGAAGATTCTATCGTTCGAGGCACAACGCTAAAGCTGCTTGCCCGAATGATCCGAAAAGCCGGTGCAAAAGAAATTCATGTGCGGGTCAGCTCGCCACCGATAAGATTTCCATGCTATTATGGAATGGATTTTCCGACCAAAGAGGAACTGATTGCCAATAATATGTCGGTCGATCAAATCCGCAAATATTTAGAAGTCGATTCATTAACCTATCTTTCAATGGATGGGTTGTTAAATTCAGTGCCCCATGAAAAAGGAGAATATTGCACAGCTTGTTTTAGTGGAAAATACCCCATTGTTCCGATGAATAAAATCGAAAAATTTCAGTTAGAAAATGGGATTGTTCTTGACTGATGAGATGTCTGTGAAATTTACTATGAAAGTCTGTTATAAATAGGTAAGTTATGTTTACTGGATGCTGGATATTGGATTCTGGATACTGGATGTTGAATTGGGACTATACAGAAACTGTCGTGTTATTGTCGAGTATCAAGCATCGAGTATCCAGTATCTAATATCTAAATTACAGGTTCTACCAGTGAAATAATAATGTAAAAGCCAAGTGAATCGCATGAAATACCTTGATTACATCTTTGTTCTTCGACCAACGCTGTTTTTTCCAGTGTGGACTGTTTTTCTGGCTGGTTATCATGCGAATTTGCTGTTCGATCCACAAAATAATTTTCCTGGATCAGGGCTAATTGAAACGAATAATCCGATTGTCGATGCAGTATTATTAACATTTTTAATGGGGGCAGTTTTTATTTTTAACCAGGTTGCAGATATTCAATCTGACAAAGAAAATCAAAAACTGTTTTTTCTTGCCAATGGAATTATTAAAAAAAATGCAGCCGTTTTAGAAGGCGTTTTACTAACAATTTTGTCAATCAGTGCTGCTTTTTTATTAAATTATAAACTGGGTCTTATTTTTTTAACGGTTTTAATTTTTACCGGCATTATTTATAATTTCAATCCATTTGTTTGGAAAGATAAGCCAATTTTAGGGATCGTTGTCAATTTTTGCGGCGGCTGGTCGGTTGCAGCTTGTGGCTGGATTGCGGGAGGAACATCGAGCTGGAAATTTATCATCTACGCCATTCCATACGCCATTGGTCTGGTCGCGGTTTATTTATTGACTACACTTCCAGATATTGATGGGGATGAGGCGACGGGTAAGATTACCTTCGGTGTTAAATATGGAAAAAAAGCCACGACATACCTGGCGGTTGGATTCGAGCTTGTAACCGTTGTACTTTCTTATTTATTAAAAGATTATATGTTGTTTTTACCAGCATTGGTTTCATTTCCATTGTTCCTTATTGCTGCGGTGAGCCAGAAAATGGATGATGTATTTAGAGCGATTAAATTCACGGTTTTATTTGCATCGCTGGCTGTTTGTTTGAAATATCCGTTGTATTTTGTGGTTATTTTTGTTACATTTTATTTTTCAAAGTGGTATTATAGAAAGAGGTTTGATCTGGAGTATCCGAAGTTTGCGGCGTAATTGGAATTAAATCGTATATGATAAATGAAAAAATTAAAAACCAGGCAAGAGAATTTACTAGTATTGGAATTAAGCCGTTAGATGCATTAAATTGGCATCAGCAGAATAGACTCAAGCAGATTATTTTTGTACATGTGATGATAAATTTTTCAAAAAAATTCCAGAAGGAATACATGATTATCATAAAGTAGCATTTTTAACTTAGAGGAATCTGATATTTGATAAATAGGAATTTTATGATGATTAAGATCAAAAAAGATATCTGCGACTTCTGCGGCACTTGTGTTTCCGTCTGCCCTGTTGATGTGATCGAATTGTTTGAAGCCCGTTTGGTTATTGATCAAGAGAAATGTACCGAATGTTTGAACTGTGTGAAGGTTTGTCCGATAAATGTTTTGGAGTCGAATAAATGAATGAATCTTACGATATAGTTATTGTCGGCGCTGGTCCTGCTGGTTCAACGGCTGCCCGAATTGCCGCGCAAGATGGGGCAAAGGTTTTATTGCTGGAAAAAGATCGAGAGATTGGTGTCCCGGTCCGTTGTGGCGAAGCTGTTGGAGAGAAGGGTTTAAGACGAGTGTTTGAGCCGCGACCGGAATGGATCGCCAATAAAATTGAAGCCGTTCGGTTGGTTGCTCCTGATGGAACGATTGTTAAAATTTGTCATGACGATATTGGATTTGTGTTGGATCGAAAACGCTTTGATTACGACCTGGCAATGATGGCGGCACAGCAAGGCGTGAGGGTCGTTACCAAAGCTTATGTTTATGGATTATTAAGTGAAAATGGAACTGTTACAGGCGTCAAAGTTCTTCACCTGGGAAATCACTACCAGGTTAAAGCAAGAATAGTTATCGGCGCCGATGGCGTGGAATCCCGTGTTGGCAGATGGGCTGGATTAAAGACGAATGTCAGGCTTAAAGACATGGAAACATGCGTCCAGATGACGGTTTCCAATATTAATTTTGAGCGAAAATATTGTGATTTTTATTTTTCTACCCAATTGGCCCCGGGCGGGTATTTGTGGGTGTTCCCGAAGAATGAGTCCCTGGCAAATATCGGTTTGGGAATTTCAGGTGAATATGCGGAAAGGAAAGCCCCGTTATTTTATTTGAAGGAATTTATCGAGAAAAAATTTCCTCAAGCTGCCATATTAACAACAGTGGCTGGAGGCGTACCCTGCGCGCCGTTTATGGAAAAAATAGTTACTAACGGATTGATGTTAATCGGCGATGCCGCACACCAGGCAAATCCCATGACCGGCGGTGGAATTATTCAAAGCATTATTGCCAGTGAAATTGCGGGAAGGGTAGCTGCTGCGGCTGTCAAAGAAAATAATACCAGTGAACGAAGGCTTGAACAGTACAAAAATGAATGGGAAAAAGAAAATGGGAGCAGTCATCGTCGGGCGTACCGGTTAAAAGAAGCGATTTACTAATTAACGGATGATGATTTTAATCGAACAGCGGCTGCAATTTCAAAAAAGCCACCAGAGAAGCAAACGATCATAAATATTT
>CBFDBN010000439.1:0-3789 GCA_965603055.1 uncultured bacterium
TAATGAGTAAGGAAATTTTATTCGATGCTTTACAATGCAAGAAAACCGAGCGACCCGCCTGGGTGCCGTTTGTTGGCTGTCACGGCGGCGCTTTGGTTGGGAAAGATGCGGAGACGTATTTGAGATCGGGTGAATTGATGGCAAAAGGTGTGAAAGAAGGAATAAAAAGATACCAACCCGATGGCATTCCGGTGACGTTCGATCTGCAAATTGAGGCGGAGGCACTGGGCTGCGAGCTGCAATGGGCAAAGGAAAATCCACCTGCTGTAGTGAAACATATATTGAACGGAAAGTCATTAAAAGATTTAAATATGATCAATGAAAATTCAGGGCGAATCCCTGAAGTATTGAAAGCAATTCGAATGTTGAAGCAGGATACGAAAGATGTCGCGCTTTATGGATTGGTGACCGGACCATTTACATTAGCGTTGCACTTGAAGGGAACCGATATTTTTATGGACATGTTTGATCATCCTGATAAAGTGAAAGAGCTGATAGCTTTTGCCAATGAAATCGCTAAGAAGACAACAAAAATGTATATCGATGCTGGCTGTGAAGTTATTGCCATGGTCGATCCTATGACGAGCCAGATTTCCCCCGAGGCGTTTCGGGAATTTGTGACGCCGTTTGCCACGGACTTTTTCGGCGATGTCCGAAATCAAAATACCTTTTCATCATTTTTCGTTTGTGGACATGCGCAAAAAAATATCGAGGCAATGTGTGAAACGAAACCCGATAATGTTTCGATTGATGAAAATATTCCCCTCGATTATGTGAAGCATGTCTGCCAGGATCACAACATTTCTTTCGGTGGAAATTTACAGTTGACCGTTGTACTGCTGATGGGAAAGGAAGACGATGCGAGACGAAATGCTATCGAATGCATGGACATCGGCGGCGATACAGGTTTTATTTTAGCACCAGGCTGTGATTTGCCCTATGCTGTTCCGCCGACAAATTTGATTGCCGTGACAGAGCTTGTCTATGATTCCTACAAGCGAGATGTTGCCAGGGAACTGTTGGAGAAAAAGGAAGAAGTGATGGATCGCATCAACCTGGCAGATTATGGGCAGGCGGAAAAAGTGATCGTCGATATTATCACGCTGGATTCCGAGGGCTGTGCTCCGTGCCAGTACATGGTCGAAGCCGTGAAATCCATCACTCCGCAGTTCAATGGGCTGGTAATCTGGCGGGAGCATAAAATTAAAGAGAGAGACTCCGTCGAATTTATGATGGGATTGATGGTGAAAAATATCCCCACGATTTGTATCGATGGCAAGATTAAATTTGTCAGCACCATCCCCTCAAGAGATGAATTGATTAAGGCGATTCAGGATCGGATTAACGAGAAGTTTTTCTTGAAGCTGCGGCAGCATCGGAATCAACTATTGGTATTGGGAGCGGGTGATGACAAGTCCGAGACTATCTGGCAAAATGTACAGCAGGCTGTCAAAGAATTGGGCAGCACGGTTGAAGTGATGCGGATTAAAGACGAAACACAGTTTAAAAAATATGGCGTGGCATCAGCGCCAGCCGTCATCTCTGTTCGGGAACAGGTGAAATCGACGGGACGGGTACCGACGGTGGAAGTGGTAAAGGAATGGCTGAAGGATTTGGGATAATCTTAGAAACCAGGTCTCTGGCAGCAACCTGGTTTCTTGTTACTTAAAAAAGGATTAATAATGATTCCAACAATTCTAATAACAGGATTTTTAGGCGCTGGCAAAACTACATTGCTCAATAGACTGATCGATCATTATAAAAGCAAACGCACCGTGCTTCTAATAAATGAATTCGGCAAAGTGGGCATCGATGGTGAATTGCTGGTTGAAGGCAATTATGAAAAGATTGAGTTGAATAAAGGCAGCCTGTTCTGTATTTGTGTGCGTACTGATTTTATTTTTGAGGTGGAAACGATTGCTACACAAATCAAGCCAGAATTGCTCATTATCGAGGCGACGGGATTGGCAGATACTTCGGAAATGGAAAAAATGCTATCTTTGCCTAATTTAAGGAATCATATTAATTTGAAATCATGCATCTGCCTGATCGACTGCCAGAATTTTATGAAAATTAAAGATATTTTAAGGGCGCCCATAACCCAGGTTCAGAGCGCAGATATCGTACTGTTGAACAAAATTGATTTGGTGAGTGAGGAACAAATTGAACAGGTAGAAAATGCTGTCAAATCGATCTCACGCGATGTTCCAATTATTCGGAGTCAATTTGCCGAATTTTCTTTGATTGAATTGGATAAAATCACCCATCCAGAAATTGATGCTGAAGGTGACCTGGGCGAAGGCAGACCTGATCCTGTTGCTTCGATTACATTAGAAGCCGAAGGCAATTTCACGCAGCAAAGCTGGGATCAATTCAGAAATTTTGTTGGATCCAATTTTATGAGACTTAAAGGATTTATTTCGATTGATGGTAAATCTTTCCATATCGATGCTACGATGGATCAATTTTTAATTGAGCCGACCCAAAAATCAGCAGCCAATCGAAATCAACTGGTTTTGATTGGACGAAGATTGAATGAGGAAGAAATTGAGAAGGAGTTTTTATCTGACGTATTCTGAACTGATTCCATCGCTCCGAGCGATGGAATCAGTTTGTTGGATTTTGTCCATTTATCCCGCAGTAAAAATAAAACACTTGCATAATTCCCCAAAATTTATTACAATTATCTCACATATCTCAAAAATAATTTTCATTCCGATGTGAAAGCAATCTGCATGAAAAAAGAGTTTCCTATTTTAGAATTCGATCCTGGTAAAAATGCTCTTATAAATCCTGAGAAACAGATCAAAGCTATTGATATTCCTGAGCATTGTGTGATCTGCTTTTTCCAGGATGTGATCAACAAGCTCAACCAGCAAAAAAAATTGAACCGTGTCGCCGTTCAAAAATCAGAAATTGGTAAACATCCAGTTTATGTGTTTGAATTCCAGGATCAAAAGTTAGCTTTGTTTCAACCAGGCGTTGGAGCCCCATTATCAGCAGGTTTGCTGGAAGAAGTGATTGCCCGGGGATGTAAAAAATTCATCGTCTGCGGCAGTTGTGGCGTATTGGATTCTGAAATCGCAATGGGACATCTGCTCGTTCCAGTCTCAGCCGTTCGGGATGAGGGAACGTCGTATCATTATTTACCGCCCAGTCGAGAAGCGACTGCCCATCCACAAGCGGTAAAGGCGATCGAAACTGTTTTAACAAGGAATAAACTGGATTACACACTCACCAAAACCTGGACAAACGATGCCATCTATCGGGAAACACAGAAAAAGATTGCCCTACGAAAATCGGAAGGTTGCTTGACTGTTGAAATGGAGGCAGCCGCTTTGTTTGCTGTTGCAAAATTTCGAGAGGTAGTTTTGGGACAAATTCTTTACGGCGGTGATGATGTCGGTGGAAAAGTGTGGAACAGTCGCAAATATATGAAAAAAATAGAATTGAGAGAGAAGATGCTATGGCTGGCAGCGGAAACGTGTTTGGAGTTATGATCGATTTACGAATAAAGATTAACGATTTTTGATTTAAGAAGGAATGCTGGATGGAAAAAAAGAATTCAGGAAATCAGCAATACTTCTAAAATCGTAAATCGTTGATCCTTGCTCTGAGATCAAAATAAAGGTTTGATTATACGGTGAACTATTACAAAAATTTTTATCAGTTGGATTGTTTCAATCTGTTGGAGTGATGTCTATAAAATCACAGCATAAATTGTATGGCTTAATATTAGTAAGAATTTTTGGAGGAGAGAAGAATGGCAGAATCGAAAACTCAGCAGCA
>CBFDBN010000440.1:0-3783 GCA_965603055.1 uncultured bacterium
AATAAAAAAGATGCGGTGGACAATGACCTTCGTCCTGAGTATGATTTAACAGAGCTATTGAAAACTGGTGTTCGAGGGAAATATACACAGCGGTTTCGGGCAGGCACGAATTTAGTTTTAATTGAGCCTGATATTGCCAAAGCTTTTCCAACCGACCAGGCAGTTAATGATGCACTACGATTGGTAATTCAATTGACCAAAATTGCAAATAATAAAAGCCGAGCTCACATTGAAGTAAGTTAAAAAAATACCTGGCCTGTAAGTGATCTTGGTAAGTTAGTTTGGAAAATGCAAAAAATATGAAAAAATATTTAAAATTTCTTGACTTTTTGACTAATTTAAATTATATTTAGTTTCAGTTTAAAATCATTACAAATTGATAATCAAATAAAACTAATAACAATTAGAAAGTGAGGTAACTATGATATCCGACAAAATGGCAGCAAAGATTAATGATCAAATTAAAAATGAATTATATTCAGGACATTTATATCTTTCAATGGCAGCTTACTGCTCTTCGATAGATATGGATGGATTTGCTAATTTCTTTATCATTCAGGAACAGGAAGAGCGTTTTCATGCGATGAAGTTTTATCACTACATTGTTGAGCAGGATAAGGATGTGAAAATTTATGGACTGGATCAGCCGAAACAGGATTTCAATTCGCTGGAAGAAGTGTTCGATATGGCATGGAAGCATGAGCAGCTCGTGACTGGTTTGATTAATGATTTAATGCACTTAGCTGTTGAAGAAAAAGATTACGCCACCCAGAGTCTTTTGAAATGGTACATCGATGAGCAGGTCGAAGAAGAAGCAACCATGCTGGGTATTTTGAAGAAGATCAGAATGGTCGGTGAAAAAGGGCATGGCATTTTTATGCTGGATGCTCAAATGAAGGCACGCAGTTTTACACCGCCAGCTTCTGATGAATAGTTTTTTAGGTAATTTGTTAATTGGTCCCTTGGGTAATTTGGAAATAAGGCAAATAAGCAAGAGGTATCGGATAAAAAAATAATTCTTTTGACACAAAAATTCTACTCCGATATCCTCTCTGCTTCATGCTCTTTGCGCTATGCCCTATGCTCATTGCCCTCTGCCTTTCATCTTCAAATGAACAAAGGAGAATAATCATGACACAATTAAATCAAATTTATAAGTGCGAGATTTGCGGCAACATCGTTGAAGTTCTTCATACTGGTGTCGGCGAACTGGTTTGCTGTGGTGAGGAGATGGTATTATTAACAGAAAATACCACCGATGCTGCCCAGGAAAAACATGTGCCAGTGATTGAAAAATCAGGTAACAAAGTCACTGTAAAGGTCGGCAGCGTGTCACATCCCATGGAAGAAAAGCATTACATCGAATTTATCGAAGTGCTGGCTGATGGAAAAGTGTATCGGAAATTTTTGAAACCAGGTGAAAAACCAGAGGCGACGTTTGAGGTTACTGCTACAAAATTAACGGCTCGTGAATATTGTAATTTGCATGGACTCTGGAAAGCATGATCTTGATTTTTGATTTACGAATTACGATTTTAGATTTAAAAAATTTGCAGATGTTATATTTCGTGGGCAAAATTTATTGTGAAATATAGACAAATGCCATGCACTTTGCGCTATGCTCCATGCAGTAGTTTTATCTTCCATAAAAAATTGAGGTGAATTAAATGCACAAAATAAATATCGATCAACTGCCCCAGAAAAAAGGATTGGTGACTGCCAAAGGAAATCCTTTGACTTTGCTTGGCAAGGAATTGAAAGTCGGGGATAAAGCGCCAGATTTTCAGGTTGTTGATAATAGCTTGAGTCCTGTCAAACTAACCGATTTTACAGGTAAGGTTGTTTTACTCAGCGTGACGCCATCAATTGATACGGGAATTTGTGATCTACAGGCGAAGCGATTCAATAGAATGGCAACGGAAGTCTCAGGTGACGTTGTCATCCTCAGTATTAGTGTGGATTTACCGTTTGCCCTGGCTCGCTGGTGTGGAGCCACAGGCTCTGATAAAATTAAAACGTTGAGCGATTACCAGGATTGGAATTTTGGATTGCAATATGGCATGCTCGTTAAAGAATCGAGACTGCTGGCACGTTCGGTTTGGATTATTGACAAAAACGGTGTGATTCAATACATTCAGATTGTGCCTGAAATGCCGACCGAACCAGATTATGAGGATGCATTTGGAGCATTGAAGAAATTAGTTGGTTAAATTTGAGGCAAATTCCAAATAACAATCTCCAATTTCCAAATAAATTTCAAATTCCAATGACCAATTACCAAACGACTTCGAGAGGATTTTAATAACTTAGATCATTTGATTTTAGTGAAGTATCTCTCGGTAGGTGAATCTCCTCTGTTTAAAACTTGAAATTTGGTTAATGGAATTTACTTGGATTTTGTTATTTGGAAATTGGAATGTTTTAAGACGATGGAGGAAATATGAGAACCTTTATCATCACTCTCGTTCTACTATTAATCATCACCCCAAATTTACTATCCCAGGATTTCCCCGCTGGCGAAGAAGCTCTCGGTACGAAAAAATATGATCAATACGAAAAACCTGAAGCTTGTAAAAGTTGCCACATCGATATTTACCAGCAATGGACCCAGGCGATGATGTCCCAGGCGTATACGCACCATTGGGATGAGATTGAATATTTTGACCTGGCTGTTGCGCATGGAAAAGTTGATGAAAAATTCAAGCCAGTTGCTGATGGATGCAATGGCTGCCATACTCCATTGGCTTTCATGGCAGGAGATGTTCCACCACCTCGTCCGTCAGAAAATTCAAGAGCCAACGAGAGTGTTAGTTGCGATGTTTGTCATACCATTAACAGCTTCAAAGGTGATACGCCGTTTAATTTCAGCTATGTTTCCGAGCCTGGCAGGTTAAAATATGGGCCAAAACCAGGACTAACTTCCCCGCATCATGATACCAAAGAGAGCGATTTTATGAAGCAGGCTGAGTTCTGTGGTAATTGTCACAATGAAAAAGATCCATGGGGCGTCTGGGTGAAATCCACGCATCTCGAATGGAAAGAGGGTCCCTATTCCAAAGAAGGCGTTCCCTGTCACCAATGCCACATGCCCAAAGCCTGGGGCAAGAATGCGACGATGGCGAAAGAGGATATGGTAGCACAGCATCTATTTCATGGGGCGCACGATCCTGGCAAGCTGGCTGGCGCAGTTGAGATTCGGATGCATCCTGAAGAACGAGAAGTTGAATATGATGGTACTGTTGCCATAAAAGTCCAACTGTTCAATGCCAAAGCGGGACATAAAATTCCCACTGGCTCTGTGGAAGATCGCATCGTGTGGCTGCATGTGACAGCGACCGATGTCGAAGGAAAGGAGTATCATCTGCCTGTGGATAAAAAGGGATTTGAGGGCGAGGAATATACTATTGCCGCAGATGTTTTGGCTTACCAGGATATGGGCATTCCCAAAGGCATTCCCGATTTCAAAGGCGTTCAACGAGATGGCGTTCCTGTCGGAAACCGAATTTTCCGTATGCCCTATTTCGATGAACAGGGCAGAATGACCATTATGCAATGGAATACTGCAACGCTGGGTGTCGATTATCGAATTGGGCCCAGGGAGACGAAAATCGAAACATTTACCTGGCAATTGCCCGATGATATTCCCGTTGGAAAAGTCACTTTCAAAGCCCAGTTGAATTATCAAAAATTGGTGAAGCCAGTCGCTGATTTCCTCGGCGTTCCTGAAGATGAAAGCGAAATTAATATTATCAATACCGCAACGACATGGGTGGAAATCTATGA
>CBFDBN010000441.1:0-3776 GCA_965603055.1 uncultured bacterium
AATTATAAAAATAGAAGACCTGGTAACCTATTATGGCAAACGAAAGGTATTGGATGGCATAAACCTGAATATCATGCCTGGCGAAACCATGACGATTTTGGGACGTTCAGGGTGCGGTAAAAGTACTTTGCTGCGGCATCTAATTGGTCTGTCTAAACCCAGTTCAGGTAAAATTTTTATGAAGGACCAGGAAATTACAAACTTATCTGAACAGGACATGCTGCCGATCCGGCGTAAAATTGGAATGCTGTTTCAGAGCGGAGCGTTGTTTAATTCCATGACTGTTGGTGATAATGTTGCCTTATCACTTCGTGAGCACACAGAGTTGGAAGATTCGACCATAAAAATCATGACCCGGATGAAGCTGGACCAGGTCGGGTTAGCCGGTTTTGAAGATTTCATGCCATCGCAGTTATCAGGCGGAATGAAAAAGCGCGCGGCGCTTGCTCGGTCAATTGCTATGGATCCAGATATTCTTTTCTGTGATGAGCCTTCCGCTGGTTTGGATCCGATAGTGGCTGTAGGCATTGATCAGCTCATTTTAAAATTAAAAAAAGCTTTCAACATGACCATTGTAGTGGTCACCCATGAGTTAGAATCGGTTTTCCTGATTGCAGATCGAGTGGCTTTATTGGACGGCGGTAAAATCATCGCGCTTGGTACTGTTGAGGAATTGAAACAATCTGGTAATGATAAAGTACAACAGTTCTTTAATAGAATACCGGATCAGGAGAAGATCGATCGGGAGAGTTATTTGAATTCGTTGGTTGGGTAATTGGGTAATAGGGTAATAAGGCAATTCGCTCTCAGAATTGAAATCTCTCAGAAATAAAAAACAAAGAAATTTCTTTTCTGAGTGCTTTCAATTCTGAGAACTTGATTTTTATTGGTTCTGGCTTGTCCAGGTTGGTCAATTGAGGAATTGGAATAATGAGGCAAGTGAGGGGAAAAAATAAATGGAATATCGCTCAAACGAAATAAAAGCCGGCTGCATAGTAATACTCGGACTGGTTTTGTTTATTATGTTTTTGGTCCTGATATCTGGATTGGATCTGTTTAAATCAACAAAAATCTATTATGTCAGGTTTAAATATAGCAGTGGAGTCGAAGTCGGTTCATTAGTACGTTATGGCGGTATGGAGGCTGGTCAGGTAAAAAAAGTCCGAATCGCATCGGATAATAATTCTCTTATTGAATTTGAAATTGAGCTTGATGCTAAGGTACCGGTAAAAAAGGATGCTGAAGCTGTTATTACTTCAATCGGAATTATGGGAGAAGAGTATATCGAGATTTCAACTGGCTCTCCCGGTGCAGAATTGCTCCCCCCGGGCAGCCTGCTAAATTGTCGGGACACGACACCGATGATGATGTTAACCGATACTTTTGATCAGCTTGGTAATAAACTATCACAAACCGTTGATAATTTGAACAAATTGTTGGGAAATGAAAATCAAAAGCAAATCCACCAGGTACTGGCAAACCTGAATCGATTGCTGGAAGACAATCAACAGGCAATCGCGACCATGATGATGAATTCCAATGAAGTCATTGCTAATTTGAGCCAAATGAGCAGTCGTCTGGATACGCTTTTGATTGAAAACCAGTCCAGTATTTCTCGTTCGGTTCAACATCTGGAAGCAACACTGACGCAATCCCAACAGTTAATTAGAAATATGCAGCAAACCATGGGAAATGTAAACCAGATAATTGCCGCACAAACTGGAAATTATAATGAAATAATGGATAACCTGGGTCGAGTTAGCCGTAATATCGATGAATTTACTCGAACCCTTAAAGAGAGACCGTGGAGCTTGATTCGGAAGTCGGCGCCAAAGGAAAGGGTGGTTAGGGAAAAGTGAAAAGTTGCAAGTTTGAAATTATAAGTTGACAGTTAACTGTTAATATAGATGTTAAAAGGAAATTGAGAATGACATTGAGTCGAAAGTTATACATTATTTTAACTTCATCGCTCCTATTTTTTCAATGTGGCGGAAGTATTCCAGACATGCATTATTACTTGATTGATTACCCGGTTTCAATGGAAAGTGATAAAAGCAAGCCAGTTCATCAAGTTGTGCTTGGTGTGGCACGATTTGAAGCAGCGCCTCTGTATAAAGAAGAGCGATTGGTTTACCGGGATTCGCCTTACGAAGGAAAATATTATCATTATCATCGCTGGATTGCCAGTCCGGAAGCGATGATCACGGAGAAGGTGATTGAACAGCTCAGGGCTTCAAATCTTTTTGAACAGGTTGTTGCTTTCCCCAAATTTTCGCAGGTTGAATTTATCTTGCTAGGAACGATCATGGCGCTTGAAGAATGGGATGAAGGTGATAAATGGTATGCCCGGGTACAAATTTCTTATGAACTGGTAAAAAATGCAACCAATCAAATTGTCTGGCAAAAAACCATCGAAAAAAAGAACATCGTTCCGCATAAATCTCCCGTCAAAGTCGTAAAAGGAATTAACCAGGGTGTTCAACAGTGTGTAGCAGAGGTTGCACAGGAATTGAATGCTTTTTTCAATGGATTATAATTTTCAATCACCCGATCCGCTTTTCCATAAGAAGTAAACAAGTCAACAACCCAGGTTTTTTTGAGAAACTGGTTTGTATTCAGCGCGACAAAAAAAAGTTACAATCCGTTAAAAAATTACTTGACAATTAAAATTTTTTTTTGTATTATTAATTCAAATGAATGGAAGGGCTTCCATAATTTGGGAGTAATTTAAATGAGCGTCACAATTTATGACGTCGCAAAAAAAGCGGGTGTCGGCATTGGCACGGTTTCCAGAGTCATCAACAACAGCCCCCAGATTTCCCCCAGGACACGCGAAAAAGTTATAAAAGTCATCCGAAAGCTTAAATATCAGCCATCTGCTATGGCCCAGGGATTAGCACGCAAAAAATCCAATATCATCGCCTGTGTTGTGCCTTTTTTTACCGGCTATTTCTATTTCGAAGTTTTGAACGGTATACAGCAGGCACTCAGTACGTTAGGTTATGACCTGATCCTTTACAATGTTGATAAACTTGAAAAAAAAGAAGAAATTCTAAAAAGAACGATTCGGGAACGTAAAGTCGATGGTGTCCTGCTTATCTCACTGCCTATTTCAAATAAACTAGTTACCACATTCAGAGAATCGAACTTGCCAATTGTTTTGGTAGATAGCTATCACGATGCCTTAGATTCAATTACGATCGAAAATAAAGAAGGTGCATTCATTGCAACTGAACATTTGATCACTCTGGGACATAAACGAATCGGTATGATCAATGGCTGCCTCAGCAGTGTGCCGGCAATCAATCGCTTAGAAGGATTTAAAGCTGCATTAAACAAATATGACATTGCATATCATGATACATTAGTTATCAATGTGGGATTGAATGGCGATCCAGAAGTCCTTCATAATGATGGCTTTAATAAGAAAGCCGGTTACAAAGCTATGAATAAATTATTGGCTTTAAATGGCGAGCGACCGACGGCAATTTTTATCTCCAGTGACATTCAGGCAACCGGCGCAATTAAAGCCATACAGGAACATGACTTAAAAATACCCGATGATATCACCATAGTAGGATTTGATGATATAGAGCTGTCAGAATATTTGGGGCTTACGACAGTCCATCAGCCAATGTACGATATGGGCACACTGGCTGTAAACAGATTAATGGATAAAATCGTGGGTAAGGATTCGAATAGTTATAAGACAGTTTTTCCGACAAAGCTCGTGATAAGAGAAACGTGTGGAGCCTCTAAAAAGAAGTGACTAAAGT
>CBFDBN010000442.1:0-3775 GCA_965603055.1 uncultured bacterium
GCCCTGCATTGAACGACCTTACCAATCCAATCAATGGTCATAACATTTTCAACAATATCCCGCGTGATTTTATTGACGGCTTTACGAACGGCAGTGCCCAGTACAGTCTGGTCAAATTCAAACATATTCTCAAGATCGATATCTTTTGTTTTTAAGCTAAAGCCCGGTTTGAATTCAGTCATCGAAACATTATCGGCTAATAAAATTTCCCCTGTTGTTGTGTTCAACATTTTATATGAGATATTGACGATTCCGACCGTTGCCTTTAATCGTAACCACCATTTTTTTTCTTCATCGCCAATTTTCCCTTTACCAGTTTCTTGCCGAGCTTCCAAAATTTTACCGACCACAAGGGATTCCACGCCCAATAACTTGCCGACTTGAGCTGCAGTTTCCTCGTTGATTACCCCGGATTGCCCTAATGCTTGCTCCTGCAATATTTGATCGATCCGAGATCGCTCGATCATAACATAGCGATTTGACCGAGCGATTTGACTTATCAATTGGTCAGCGACTGCGCTTCCTAATTTTGAACCTCCAACATCTGCCAGGTTTTCAAAATCCAATATCGCGATCCGGCGTTTTAAACCATAGTATGGAGCAAAATCCGGTTCAGGACTGCGCTCGATGGTATCACCTCGATAAGTATCCAATTCCGGCATGAGTGCGCAGCCGAAAAATGACATCGTTAAACAAAGAAAAATCAAGGAAATTTTCATACTTAATACTGGAAAATATTTTCCAGAGTCGCTTGATTTCATTGCTCTCACTTATTATGTTCTTTTTGCCTGACTAAATCGCCCTGCTTAAATCCCGATCCAGTTTTTATTACGCCTTTAGAAGCTTTTCCACTTCCGATGCTGTTATCAGTCACCTGGATTTCTCCAACTTTTGACTCTTCGGATCCCAGGGAGAGACCGGTATCAGGATCAATAAGCTCTTCACCTTTGGAGTAGATTTCCAGGACATCACCAACATTTACCCCGGCTTCAGATCCGGCATTGATATAAACTGTATTTCCAGCAACCTTAACAACTTTTGCCTGCCAGGCGATGTTTCCCATCTGACCATCAAGTTTGTTCATGATTGCTTCGATTGCTTTACGGGTTGCCTTGCCGACAATGGATTCATCAAAAGCGTTCCTATTTTTGAAAGAGAGTGCACGGGTATCAATTTTTAATCCCTTTTTCTTTTCTTCTTTTCTCACGTTATCTGCCGCAAGGATTTCTCCTGTGTTGGTATTGATGAATCGCACATCAATTCCAACAACAGCCGATGCCGATTGGATCCCCAGTCCAAATCCTTTTTTCTTGAGGAAACCACCAACATCACTCTTTTTGTAACCGAATTCAGTAACCGAACCGATAATAGCTAATTCCACACCCATCAACTGACCAACCTGGGCAGCGCTTTGAGCGGTCACCGCCCCGGTTTGTCCCAACCGTTGTTCCTGCATAATTTTCTGAATTGCCTGGCGCTCAATCACTTGATATTTCTTTGATTTTACCAGTTCCGTTGTTAGCATATCTGCCATTCCTTCACCCACCGGCTGCCCGGTCCACCAGCGCCAGCGATGCTCGGTTTTATCTTCAAAGTCAAATACTGCGACTCTTTTTTTTGTTTGCGAAAAAGCAACAAGGCTATTTAACATTAAAAACGCAATTAAAATAACAGTTATAAAACTCAATTTTCGAAACATCATTACCTCCGTATTTAATTGTTAAATTAAATATCAATTACATTTGGAAAAAGTTTGGTAATGGAAATTGTGGAGCGTAGCGCGAACTATATTTCACGCTCTACACGCCACGCGCTACGCCCCACGAAATCACTCGATTTCCTTTTCTGACAATTGAATCGTTATTTTGTTCATTGTCAAGCCAACTATTTTAACCACAAATCGGTCCAAATCTTTACGCTCAATTTCGCGAGCCAACTGGTTGGCATTGCCGGTTAATTTTACATCCAGTTCTGCCATATCCTCTGAAATCTGCCTTGTATAAATATCTTTAACACCCCTTACCAAAAACTTCAGGGTATTGTTAAAATTATTGAGCTGATTGAAGGATGTAATTCCTTTCACATCTAATTTTACGGTTGTGGCATTATAAAATTCGTCTTTCCACCGCTGGGTGATCTGGGCAATTAATTCATCTGATAATTTATTTGCTGCTTTTTTAATGGCTTCCATCCCGCCTGACACCTCGTCGATATGCGGATAAGCCGCGTGCTGACTCCCTGTTGCAATAACCGTTGCCACATCAGCTTTGATAACGCGAGCCGTGATATTTGCCTGGCAGGATTTCATCCCGCCGAGATTAATTCCGGTCGCAACTTTTGCCACAGCTTTGCCAGTAATGACAATTTCTGCACCAAGTTTTTTAGCAAGCGTAGCCGCTAAATTCGTATCACCCTGGAGTATCGCTGCTGCCTGCTCCTGTTTGAGATTCTGGCGCACCGTTGAAGGATCGACACATTCAAAGCCATTTTGGATAAACTTATTGAGCAAAGCTGTTTCAGTAACATTCATATCTATCGAGAGATAGTTTGACCAATTGGAAACCTGGCCAATATTTTGCTCGTCAATCATAAACATCAAACGAGGATTGCCCATCCGTCCGATCAAATTTTGGACGGATTCCCAATCATTTTTTAAATTTGCCATCTCAACCACAGCTTCAATCGTCACTTCATAAGTCGCAGCATCAGCCAGTCCTTCGTTTACAATTCGATGCGAACGGACATAGCCATTGGTCCAGCTCATGATGTTATCCTCAACGAGTTGAAAATTTTGAACCAATGTGGAAGATTGAACAAAAGTACCCAGGGTTTGCTCAACAGCCTTCCGCAAGGCATCGTCAATTGCCTGGTCACGAGCAAGCGCTTTATCCTCGTTGAAAATCGCCGCGACTCCTTTGGAGATAACAGTCTGGGTAGGCTGCTGAGCCAGGCTGGTTTTAGATAAAAAGATTGATATGACAAAAATAATACTAATAAGCAGAATATTCTTAATTATCGTTTTCAAATTGGTGCCCTCCTGATTAATAAAATGAAAAAACGGGTTTGAGGACCCGTTTTACCCTTTGGTTCTTGAAAAGTATACTTTACAACAACAAGGGGTGTTCCTGGCCCCCCGACTCCAGTGTTTCGACCAAAAAGGGCTGGAAATTATTTCCCAGCCCTTAAATTTTTGATATAATTAAAATGTAATTCTCAGTGCATTTTGAAAATCCCTGATGGCTAACAGCGCATCCGCGCCGGACATGGGATCGTTTAATTTAAACGCACCTGACATTTTATCAGCTTTCATAATCGATCGATCCACCATTAATGCCATGGCATTGTAGGCGTAATGCGTGCCAGAAACATCAGGGAATCGAGATTGTTCACCGACATACTTTGTTGCCAGGTTTTCATCCCCGGTCACCAAAATCATAATCCCCTGCATTACCTGGGCATAATTGGCGCGAGTAATTGCTTCGTCAGGGCGAAAAGTATGATCCGGGTAAGCCTCGAGGCCAGGGATCTGGGCTTTAATGATATCGCCTATCCAATTTTTTGCCCAATGTTTCTCGGTATCAGTTGTGGCTGCCATTTTCGTTACTTCAGTTGCCTGAATTTTGGTCGGATCATCTGGCGCACGAAAGCGGGTATCATAAACCTGGGGGCGTTTCTTCTCGATCAAAGTCATAAGCTTTAACTCTTCCATTAACAGAACGGAAAGATCTGCTCGATCAATTTTAGGAATCAGTGCAATTTTCGCACCCACTTTGGT
>CBFDBN010000443.1:0-3744 GCA_965603055.1 uncultured bacterium
AAGCAGCAAGATTTACTTTTTCTGGTTCCTTACCCAAACATTCAATTTCAATATAATATTTCGGTGCCGGGCCGCAATTGATCTCAATAACTGGTTCCTCGATGGCAGATTCCACATATATCCAGTTCGATTTCTTCCCGCTCACTGTAACAGATTTTATCGAATCGCTGCTGGCTCTTGCCTGGAATTTCAATCTCATCGGTTTGGAAAAAGCCGGGATAATGGTGTATATATCTTTATTCTGTTTTCGTTTAAAATCAAACGAAATATCCGGGATTATGAGTGAAGCGTGGTTCCATTCTTGTGGTAGACCGGGGCGAATTTTGAGTGTTCCATTTAAAGCATCGGGGATGATGCCAAAAAGTCCTTCTACCAGGGTGCGAGCAGCTACACCAATGGGATCGGCAAAATCTCGGTACAATTCGCCACGCATCGCATCATAAAAGGATAACTGCTGAAAATTACCAGGACTGGAGCCAAGATACATGCTTTCCAGTAAGGCGCTTTTCCAAAGCTTAAAAGCCTGCTGTATTCTGCCAGCCTGCCAGTAGGCAAGTGTGGTATGCAATACTTCAGCGAGAGCCACATTACTTATGGACCAGGTATAGGGCTGCCAATTCGTTGTGGAAAGGGTATAATACCCTTCATCTGGCAAACCTTTTGCTTTAAGTGGGATGTGGGGGATTTGAGTATCCACATAACGCAGGGTCTGGTAAGCCTGAAAAGGATCAGTTGCATCGGAGTCAATCGTATGATACACAGTCCACAATCCAGCGAACGGATGCACCTGCTTTAATCCTAATAAATCCTTGTATTCAGCAAACCAGCCTTTTTCAGGCAGCCACAATTCAGCCTGGATCGCTTTTAAAATTTTAGCTGCTTCCTTCCTGAATGGCTCAGGATTTTCTCCAATCCGCTCCGCCAATTCTGCCGCGATTTTATTGGCTCTGTAATTATAAGCAGAAGCATGGGTAACGCCGCCTCCGCTGTATTGCAAGGCATCGCTTGCCCAGATACAGGCATATGCATCATAAAGTCCATCGTCATCACCGTCAAAACAGCGTTTTTCCCATTCCAGATGCCGTTCAAGCGCTGGCCACATTTCCTGCACAAAATCAACATCACCGGTCCAGTTGAAATGCCTTAACAATGCATCAACAAAGACAAGGTTCATATCATAATGATGCGGCGGCGAAATTTTTCCCGGTCTGCGGCTAATGTAACCACTGGTAAACAACGCCGTTCCCCTCTGTTCCTGCTGACGAGCCATATTCTTTTCAGGATCAGGAACGTTGGGACCGTTCTCCGGTGTGAGATATTGTGATTTTGCATAAGCTCGAAAATGAGTTTTCGCACGGTCATGCCATCCCAACGGATCAGCCGCATAAATGCCGCGCCATCCATGCAACCGTGACCGCCAGGCAACCGCTCCATGCAGGTAAGATGGATCTTCCCAGATGGCATCGGCTGCAATGCTCAAAGCGCCTCCCACCGTGTTGATATACGGATCAGGTGTATTCACTTGAATTCGTCTGGCTAACTGGTTTCGCGCCCGTTCTGATCTTTCAAATCGCCTGGGAATATCTGAGTAGCCGAATGCTGAGCAAGTCTTCGGATTATATATTGCAATGTAGTATTCTTGACCTTTTTTAACAGATAACTTCCCGGCAACTGCCGGATAATCGCTTTCATGCGATTCGAAAAATGCTATTGGTGATTTCTGTTGCTGCGCATCGACACAGTGTATCTGTACATTTAGGGGGAAGATTGCACTCAGCTTTCGAATTCCTGATCTACCCTTCCGATCGAATGTTAAAGAAAACTGATTCTCTTGAATTGTGAATTTATTATCCCGACAATATTCAGGTTTCAAGTAAAAACTGGATTCGGGATCAGCGCCGATATCACCGTCGCGATGAAATCGCTTCCCGGTGGCGCCGCCAAAGAAACAGAGCAGATCAAGCGAATTAATTTTCTGTTTGCATGAAATTTTAACAATCATCCCCTCAGCATCGTCTAATGCAAGCACGGTTATGTGTAATTTGCTTTTACCAAACAACCGATCCTTTATTTCATATAGCATTGAGCCCGGGCGATAACGAGCAATAATGGAATCAGCTTCAATTAGCCATTTTGATTTTCCAGCGGTGAGGAATCCAAACTTCAGGTTTCCACCCATTCCGGGCATATAAAGCGCAAATTCGGGCAAATCGCCAGCTTCAATTCTGAAACCGGTATTCGTTCCATAAATAGCTCGATTAAATCTTCGATCTCCATTGGTGATAACAAAATCTTTACCATCGGGTCGATACCTGAGCACTCGTTCTTTGTTATGCCAGATTTTTTGATCCTGATGATTTTGGGCTTGTATTTTCTCTGAAACATTAATAATAAGAGAAAAATTTATTACAAAAATTGATAATTTCAAAAAATTTTTCATCTAATCAACTACCTGCCAGCGATTTTTTCAGTTTTATAATTTCAATACCCGCATCGATGACAGCGCCCAGACCATGCTTTTCGTTGGTCCTGGCTGGACGCCTGTAATAGAACACCATATCGTCTTGAATTCCAGTGCCCACACAGACGTCCTTTAATTGCCCGTCAGGAGTTATTTTATTCGCCTTCAAACCTTCCCATCCCCTGGTAGCAATCGAGGCATAACGTTTATCGATCCATCCCTCGTTGACAGCTCTTGCAATGGAATAAACAAACATGGCTGAACAGGAAGATTCGATGTATGAATCGTTTTTATCAAGCAACTGGTGCCATAATCCGTCAGAATTTTGATATTTTGCAATTCCCAAAATTTGTCGTTCTAAGTTTTTAATAATGGTCTGTCGTTGGGGATGATCGGTTGGCAGAAAATTTAACAGGTGAACCTTTGCCATCATAATCCATCCATTGCATCTTCCCCAATGAGCAACGCCATTCCTCTTCAGGTCGCTGTAATAACAATGGTAATACAATTGTGTATCCCCATTCCAGAGGTATTCGGTGTATTTGAGCACCTGTTGGACGGCATCATCGTAATACTTTTGATCACCAGAAAATTTGCCCATTCGAGCCAGAAAAGGTACACTCATGTATAAATCATCAGCCCACACGGTCATTTCATAAGGAAAGGTACGTACTATTGTGTCATCTCCTATACGATCTTGTTTTTCAGTGATATGCCTGGCTGTTTTTTCGATATAGTCTTTGTATTCCGGACGTTTTACTTTTTGATAAACTTCAATGACACTCGCACCCATCGCCCCGCAATCGTCCAATTCTTTCATAGTCCATAATTGCCCGAAAGGATAACGATGGTGAGGTCGGTCGCCAGGAAAGTGTTTTTGAAAAAATTTATAGTTATCCATTCCAAAAGCAACATGTCGAATGGCGAAATTCGTATATTTTTCTTCATTCAAAAAGTCGCTTAAATTGATCATTGCCATATTTAACACACCATTGGTGTAATGCCATTCGCCATACGGACTTTTGAACCTGACTTCCACATCTTCTGGTATGTCTTTAGTAGAATTATAGGTTTGCTTATTGTCAATTCCTTCAAATTTAAATTCCGCATGTTCAAGAATATAATCAGCAACTAATCTTGTGACGACTTCATCGGCATCGTTGTGCTGAGCATTTATTATTGAAACCAGAACGAGCACAAAGCAGATTGTAAAAAAACTTCTCATTTAATAACCTCCATATTTTAAGAGTGAGATTTAGGCTTCTGCAAAATCACGATTTCCG
>CBFDBN010000444.1:0-3737 GCA_965603055.1 uncultured bacterium
TGAATTGTTAATTGTCAATTGATAACAGCAGGTCCATCGTCTTTTTGAAAAATCGTCAATAAAGTTAATCACCAAATATTGAGCCGTAACGGTGTATATGGATAAAAAATAATGGCAGAAGAACCAGTATATATTACTCTTGAAAAAGGCGCCGAAATGCCGGCGCGACTTCCTGATCTTGAAAAACAGCTTCGTGATTGTTTTAATGCCAATATATTTAATATTACCCTGGATATGGAAAATATTAATTTGCCCCCGACCACGTTTATCGTCACATTAATTGAGGCAACATCAGTGGCGAGAAGAATGGGCGGGGAAATAAAATTAATAAATTTGAATGCTTCAACTCGAAATAATCTGGTTACTTTTTCGCCTCGCACCTACCTTTCAATTGAATCCTCTGAGAAATATGCGCTTCAGGATTTCGGTGAAACTTTCGTGCCTCATGCTGAGTTTGATATTAGCGATAATGTCATGAGTATGGGACTGGTTTCAAAAGCAGGAACAGTTACAAAACAACATGATGAAAAAGATACGAATTCAGCTTCAGCAGATTCGAATCGTGAATTGATAGCTTTAGCGCCAGAGCGGATCAGGGTTCACAGTGAAGTAGAAAAACTTTATGACATCTGTGATTTTGTTCTGGATAAAGCTGAAAAGGCAGGATTTGATTTACGTGAACGTGGGAAGATAAAAGTTACGATATACGAAGCCTGTCTCAACGTCGTGGAACATGCCTACTTTTCAAATCCGGAGCACTGGATTGATGTTTATGCCGGCTATGACGAAAAGAAGCTGGTTATCATCATCCAGGATTGGGGAGAAAGCTTTGAATTCGATCCGACACGACCGTATGATGTGGAGCAGGCTGTGAAAGACCGACGAACTGGTGGATTTGGATTGCACATCATTCGCCGTTCTGTTGATGAAATCAAATATTTGAGTGATCCTGATGATGGGAATCGTTTGATACTTGTAAAACATTTACAGATAAAGGATTAGCGGAATATGAAAAAGAAGACTTCACTAATTGATGAGATGAAAAAATTCCGGGAAGAGAAAAAATATTATATCATCGCCCTGTTCGCATTGGGAATATTAGGATTAATATTTCCGATTATTCCCGGTTTATTGTTAATCGGGTTAGGGATCGTATTGATTTCACCGAAATATGGAGAGGCTTTACTGGAAAAAATAAAAAAATGGTTTAATTCAATTTTAGTAAAATTTAGATTTTGATGAATGACATGATTAATTATTGAGGAGGTGGTTGAGATGCCGATGTTTTCACCGGCAGAAATTATTTTATTAATTGTGGGAAGTATCATTACTTTATGGGCACAATCACGAGTTAAAACAACGTTTGCTAAATATAATAAAATACGATCACGCAACGGAATCACCGGGGCACAGGCTGCACGTGATATTTTGAGATCAAATAATGTCGATGACGTAGAAATTGAAGAAACTGGCGGCTCGCTAACAGACCATTATGATCCAAAGGCGAAAAAGCTGAGATTATCCACCGACATCTACCGTTCTTCATCAGTAGCGGCATTGGGAGTTGCTGCCCATGAAGCTGGCCATGCGCTACAACATCATGTTGGCTATGCTCCACTCCATGTCAGGAATGGTATCTTTCCAGTTGCCAGGCTGGGATCCCAGCTTGCATTTCCATTATTCCTCGGTGGTTTCTTTTTTCGATCCGGTTTTATGATGGATATTGGGATCTGGCTTTTTCTTGGTGCCCTGATATTCCAGGTGATCACCTTACCGGTGGAATTCAATGCCAGCAGTCGGGCATTAGCACAACTTGAATCTGGTCGTTACCTGGCGCGTGACGAGATCAGCGCTGCTCGAAAGGTTCTTAACGCAGCAGCTTTGACCTATGTTGCCGCCACTGCAGTAGCAATTATGCACCTGGTACGATTATTGATACTTCGAGGTGCCGGTGATGACTGATTAATATGTGGAATGAACAGAGAAGCATCATTTTAAAATCGTAGGGTGTTAGACGTGGAGCGTAGGGCGCAAATTTTATGTAGCGTCTCCCCACACCCTACGCTCCACGCCCTACATTTTCTGGTACTCACATATAGTTGAAAACCAACAAAGGCTATTCTAGAAAAAAAACGAAGGATTCAAAGACACCATGAGCACAACATCACGATTTGCAGCATTGGTTATCATTTTGATATTGTTAAAAATAACAACAAATTTCATTCCCACATTCCCCATTCTTTCGATACATGAAGCAAATGCAGTTCAAGCTGGATTACAGGATGTAAACACAAAATATGATTATTTAACAACTTCAAAAGCATTTACACGAGTCGCCAAAGCAGTAATTCCAACCGTTGTTTCCATCAATAGTATCATGATGATTTATACTTCTGAGCTATGGAAAGATCGGCTGGACGACCAGGAGCTGCGAGAATTTTTCGGCGACAAATATCTCAATTTTCCGTTACCTCGTGAATTTCGTCAAAAAGGCTCTGGCTCCGGGATTATTGTCTCTAAAGATGGTTATATTTTAACCAATGTGCATGTGGTTGAAAAAGCAGAGTTGATCACCGTTACATTGGCTGATAATCGCTCTTACAATGCAGTGCTGGTGGGCGCTGACCCATTAACCGAATTAGCAGTAATAAAGATCGATGGAAGGGATTTGCCCGTTGCAAGGCTGGGAAATTCAGATTCGTTAGAAATCGGTGAATGGGTTCTGGCGATTGGCAATCCACTGGAGCTAAAGTCCACCGTCACGGCTGGAATCATCAGCGCCATCGGCCGGGATATTAACATTATTTCTGATAACTATGGGGTTGAAAACTTCATCCAGACCGACGCGACCATCAATCCTGGCAACAGCGGTGGCGCCCTGGTCAATTTAAAGGGACAGGTTATCGGTATCAATACGGCAATCGCCACTCAATCCGGCTACAACCAGGGCTATGGCTTTGCCATCCCTATTAATTTAGCCCGGGATATCATGAAGGATCTCATTCGACATAGCTATGTGGTGCGAAGCTACCTCGGCATTTCCATGCAGGATGTGAATGAAAAAATTGCCAGGGCATTGGGACTAAAACACCCGACTGGCGTATTTATCGATCAGGTAGTTAACACCAGTCCAGCGCAAATATTTGGTCTTCGTGAGAAAGATGTTATTGTCAAAATTAATGACCAGGTTGTCAATAAAGGCAATATTGTCCAGAGCATCATTGCCCAAAAACAACCGGGGGATGTGCTCGTTTTAACCGTTATACGAAGCAATCGGTTATTGAAAATTCCATTAACCCTGGGAGAACGAAGAGGCTCAAAAGTTAAACCACTGGTAAAAAATCCGGAAAGGAAGTTTCATAACCTGGGACTCGAAGTTGAAAATATCAGCCTCCACCTGGCAGAAGAATTTAACCTGGACATGGGGGAAGGTGTTCTGGTTACAGCAGTAAAACAGTTCAGCCCGGCTTTCGATGCCGGCATACAGATGAACGATATTATTCTGGAAATTAACGATCGGTTGATCAATTCAGTTTATAGCTTCGAAAGCGCAATCAATAAATTGGAGAACGGTAAAGTCTATATTTTCAGAATGAAACGAGACAAAAACATTTTTCATATTTTTATTGAAGTGGATCGATAAATATTGTAAACAGTAATTAATCGCTCACAAAAATAGGACAGACAATATAAAATTATATCGTTTTTATAGCTTCTTATCTTTCAGTTAAAATACC
>CBFDBN010000445.1:0-3733 GCA_965603055.1 uncultured bacterium
GTATTGTAACACGGGCAATCGTACCAGATGGCTGCGCCGTTTAAGTTATATTTGGTGGAACTGGGAATATAATCCTGAACTTCCTTCTTCGGAACGGTATAGCTTTTCGGCATATACTTGGCTGGATCGTCCAATTGGTTGCGATCAAATCCCACGATGTCGTTCATCAGCGTCACCATCATCATAGCGGGACGGCTCTTCATTTTATAGCTGTAAGTCGGCATCACAACTCGCAATGGATAAACCAAATTGGGAGCGATCTTCATCATAATCATTCGTTCGTGGATTGATTCCCGCATACGCTTAAAATCCAGAGTCTGCAAATAACGGATTCCGCCATGAATGGTTTTCAAACTATTCGAAGACGTTGCATTGCCAAAATCCCCTTTATCAATTAAAGCAACTTTCAAGCCTCGCAGCGAAGCATCCCAGGCTGCATTGACGCCATATATTCCTGCACCAATAATGACTACATCGTATTCATGTTTGCTCAGTTCATTCAAATCTCGTTTCATATTTATCCTCTTCATTTTAAAAAACTCATAGAACGGATGACGCGAATTACACGGATTTACACTGATTCCGATTTTGAGGTATCATACGAGAGACGAAAGGAGTAATTATTTTCTTTTTAATTGTCAATTGTCAATTTACAATTCTCAATTGACAATTAAATAAGTTCTACGCTTCACGTCTACTATTTTACGTTTCATGACGTAATCATCCGCATTCCCAAGTTAGCTCATATAAAGATCATACCACCTGCCAAAAATAATCAACGCCCAGAGGCGATGGCTGTGGTTTTCCGTGCCCTTTAAATGTTCGTTAACCAATTTATCAATATATCCTGAATTGAAAAATCCCTCCCGTTTGATTTTATCAGGAGCCAGCGTGTCCATCATCAAAGGCTTTAATTCTTTTTTCAACCAGTTTTTTATTGGAATGCTAAAGCCCTCTTTTCCTCGATACAAAATTTCGTCTGGCAGCAACTCTTCCATGGCTTGTTTCAAAATCATTTTTGTTTTGAATCCCTGCATCTTATAATCGCCAGGCACAGTCGCGGCAAATTCGACAAAACGATGATCCAGAAATGGAACTCTTGCTTCCAGTGAAGTTGCCATACTCATCCGATCTACTTTGACCAAAATATTGTCAACGAGATACATTTTCAAATCCACATACATCTGCTGATTAATTGCATCTGAACTGTTGTAAGCGACATTTGCAAAATAGCTTCGTTCAAATTTAAACGGATCGAACTCGCGCATTCCGCTTGTTACATCGGCATCGTAAAGCATCTCTTTTTCAGCTTGCTGCAAGAAGATCATCCATCGGGTATGATGGAGATCTTCTGGCAGCTTCATTCCCTCAACAAAGCGCTTGGCTCGATTAATCAACCCTTTTTTCTTAGGAGACGGCGGAATCATATCCAGAAATTTGGTTAAAAATCCATTTCGGAATTGCCCTGGTAAGCGACTGTAATATTTCTTTGCTATTTTGTCGGCGATGTATGAATCATATCCAGCAAAGAGTTCATCGCCGCCATCACCAGAGAGCACCACTGTAACATATTCTCGCGCCATTTTTGAAACCAGGTAGGTCGGAAAGATGGAAAAATCTCCGAACGGTTCATCTAAATATTTAAGCAAATTGTCAGCCAATTCCACGGCATCTGGTTTGATAATAAACTCATGATGTTCAGTTTTAAATTTCTCAGCAATCATTCGGGCGTATTTTAATTCGTTGTAAGTCGAATCCTCAAACCCAATTGAAAACGTTTTGACAGGTTCATCCATCACCTGTGCCATTAAAGCGACAATAATGCTCGAATCGACACCACCACTCAAAAATGCGCCCAATGGCACATCACTCATCAACCGAACTTTTACGGCATCTTGCAACAATTCTCTCAAATTTTTCTTGACCTGTATCGGTTCTTTGCCATTTGATTTCAATTCGACATCCCAATAGCTGCGAACCCAGGTTTCATTATTCTTCAACAGCAAGGTATGTCCAGGGGGAAGTTTTTTTATATCCTGGAAGATGCTGAGCGGTGCTGGTATAAATTCAAAGGTGAGAAAATGATCAAGTGCCTGAAGGTCGATGCGTTTGGGGATATCACCTGCCTGCAAAATTGATTTGATTTCAGAACCAAAGATCAGCCGATTTCTATCAAACAGGTAATACAATGGCTTAATGCCGATTCGATCCCGCGCCAGGAACAGCGTTTTTTTTCGATTATCCCAAATCGCAAAGGTAAACATGCCATTCAGTTTTTGAACACAGGATTCCCCATATTCTTCATAAGCGTGAACAATCGCCTCGGTATCGGTCTTGGTTTTGAACTGATGACCTTTACTTTCCAATTCTGTTCGAATATCTTTGTGATTGTAAATTTCCCCATTAAAAACAATCCAGATTTGCCCATCTTCATTCGATATCGGTTGCTTACCCGTCGACAAATCAATAATGCTCAACCGCCGCATTGCCAGCCCGACATGCTGATTTATATAAAAACCCTCATCATCAGGTCCGCGATGCGTAATCACATCACTCATTTTCTTCAGTGTATTCTGCTCGACCTTCTGTTCCCGATCATTAAAGACAATCCCACATATCCCGCACATCTACTTTATCTCCTTAATGAGTTTTCTTTTTTGCTCAAGAAAGTTGTAAATGCTTTTTGTTTTTTTCAGGTATACTTCATAGCTATATTTTTCTTCAGCGAGGGCTTTGGCGCTTTCCGCGATGTCATGTCTCAATTTTTCATCATCGATAACCTCGATTAATCCTTTGGCAAAAGAATCTGCATCACATTCGGTGAGTACTGCCACATCGCCATTTAAAACCTGCGTATGGGTAATGTGATTCGTTGCGACTATCGGCTTTCCAGATCGGAGGTACGAATAGATTTTTAAGGGTGTATTGTTCCCTTCAATTCTCGGGGTGACCAAAATATCCGCCACATCCAAAAATTTTGGCACCAAATCGGGCGTCACCTGTCCCGTAAATACATAGTGATCGGTCAAATCGTTTTTTTCAACCTGGCGGCGATAGTGTTCAACCTGCCCTGGATTGCCCCCAACCAGGGTGAATGTCACATTTTTTGTTTTTGCTAAAACTTCCTTGCTGGATTCGATGAGCAAATCTAATCCCTGGTACGGTTCAAAAGTCCCTGCATATAAAACAATGGTCTTTGAGTCAAGTTTGTATTTCTCCCTAATATTTAAATCTTCTGATTCTGGTTGATCAAAAACATCGCTGTTATCGGCTACGTTTTCAATCAACACCTGTTTTTTATCTGGATAGAGCTCATTGACATAGTTAAATAATTCGGGACAGATCGTAATCAACGCATCAGAGTTTTCAATGGTTTTTCTTTCTAATAATTCAAAAAAATCTATTAATATTTTGAGTTTGGTAAACTTAAAATTTGTCAATTGCTGGGGTAATGATGAATGCATATCATATAAATGCATCATACCAAATAAACTGGCAAACCAGGCGCCAAAAAATCCCGCTTCCTCGTGGGAATGAATGACATCATATTTGTTTAGAAACAAAAGTTTTAGCACTTTAAAAATCACAAACAGATCGACAATAATTTTCGTTTTCGAAGGTCCCACCTTAATTTTTTTAACAAACGGAACATTGGGAATACGATGATACGTCACATTTTCAAACGGTATTGTCTGTCCCAAATGATAAGTAACCAGGTCGATCTCGTGCCCCA
>CBFDBN010000446.1:0-3705 GCA_965603055.1 uncultured bacterium
TAAATATCAACTTATGTGCGTTATACAGATTTCTCCTCGCTTCGCTCGTCGAAATTGACAGGCTTATTTTAATCATTAAAAACAATCTGACTAAGTAGAATTATAAACTTACCCTTGCAAAGATTCTGAACCTTCGCAAGGATTACCTGAATATAAGTTGTAAGATAATAAAAAATATGATAAAAGTCAAAACATTTGTGGGGCGAATAAAAAAAATATTAATTAAGGTATAAAAATTTATGCAACGAATCATCATTGCTGTTATTTTATTATGCTGCGTTGTAATCATTGGTACAATCGGCTATTCTTTGATTCAAAAATGGAATCTGTTTGATTCGCTATACATGACCATTATTACCATTGGGACAGTGGGATTTCATGAGGTCAGGGAGTTAAGCCATTCGGGTCGGGTTTTTACGATTGGATTGATTATTTTTGGGATCGGTATCGGCAGCTATGTCCTTGCCAACCTATCGGCTTTTATCATCGAAGGTCAAATTCAAAATATATTTCGAGGGAGGAAGATGGAAAAGCAGATCAGTCAATTAAGGGATCATATTATTGTCTGTGGTTATGGCAATACCGGGATTGAAACGGTTGACGAATTGATAAAAGCAAAAAAAAAGTTCGTTGTCATTGAAAAAGATGTGCACAAAGTAGCAGAACTAAAACAACATGGACATTTAGTTCTGCAAGACGATGCGACCGATGATGACGTGCTGGAAAAAGCTGGCGTAAACCAGGCAAATGGATTAATCGCCACTTTAGCCAATGATGCTGATAATGTTTTTGTTGTTCTAACTGCCAGGGGGATGAACCCGAAGTTACGAATTGTTGCCCGTGCCATCGATCAACTGAGTTGTAAAAAACTAATCCGAGCGGGCGCTGATAAAGTTGTTTCGCCCTATTCCATCGCTGGCAGGCGAATGGCAAGGCTGCTGCTTAGCCCGGGAATCGTGGACTTTTTAGAGGTCATGATTCAGGATGAAGAATTGGAATTGAAAATAGAACAAGTCAAGCTCCAAAAAAACAGCCTGTTAGAAAATAAGTTGCTTAGAGAATCGAATATCAAAGCCGAAACCGATGGAGCAACAATAATCGGCATTAATAAAAAAGGTAAAAAAATTGTCGTCAATCCGCCTGGTCATACGGTATTAGAAGATGAGGACATTTTGTTTGTTCTTGGCAATGACTCACAGATAGACAAGCTGCAACAATTAGCAGAGGGGCGGTGACGATTGGATAGAAATTCCTTTCAAAGGGTGGCAATCTTTGAAAGGATTAGTGATCGGAAAATTGTTCTTTTGAAATTAATTGAACTGGAATATTGGATTAATGGATTATTGGAGTAGAGCAAAATTCTACATCACTCCACAAATCCATTGCTTCATCGCTCCGTTTATTTAAATATAAATTACTCAATCTCGAAAAAAAACAACACGAACTTGCAACAGGGGAAAAGCATCATGGACGACAACAAGGGAATTTTCGAAACAATTATTGATGTGTTGAGAAAAGCAAATATTGGTTTCTCAATCAATGAGGTAAAAGATATTTTCTCTGAGCCAAACAAAGAGAATCAAAAATCCAGTGTGGATGAAAGTGAATATAATGCTCCTAAGAAGTATAAATATTAGTTTGGTGAGTGGTTAGTGGTGAGTAGTTAGCAGTTAGTGGAAAACGCTGATCAATAGATGCAGATAACAACTTACTACTGACAACGGACAACTAACGACTAACAACTGACCACTCACCAATCACAACTCACCATTCACTGATCACCACTCACCAGCAGAGGCGAATTTTCAATCTTCCATTCTCCTTTGAAGATGTTTTGGTTTCCTTTGAAGACTAAATAGCCATACTTCCCATAATGCGGCAGCTTCCGGCTTATACCTGGCAAATCATCCATGTTACTCACGTGGATCAATGTCCAGGATAAATCTGGATTACCGGGATGTCTTGCTGTCAAAACAATCGCATGTCCTTCAGCAGGAAACTCCTGGTCATTGATAATCCAGGTATCGTCCCCAGGTTCTGTTCCCTGTGGAAGTGAAGCTTTAAATCGTGGCATCATTTTATTTATTGCTCCTAAAATCCAGACGGCTTTATTCGTCAAGTCATTATCTTCAATTTCTTGATCAGATTTTATCGCAATCGATTCCGAAGTCTTCCATTTTTCAGCCAGGTTTTTGTAAGCTTCATAAATGACCGAATCAGCTTCACCGGGTAGTACGATGATTGAATTTTGTGCGCCAAAAGTCTGGCTCAATGCCGGCGGAATTTCAGCAGCATCCAATTTGCGAAAAACATCGAACTCTGGATCGACCCATATCTTTGCCGGTTTTGAAGGAAGTTTGAAGGTAAAAATTTGTCGTTCTTTTTCCATCATTGCCGTGATTGTGGTGTCGGGTTTTCCAAAGAAACGAATCGGAATCAACAATCGATAGGGCTGCGGATTTTGACTCAAAGTGATTGCAATCGACCAATAATCATTTTCAGGCAGAATTTCAACATCTTCAAGCTTCAAATATGGCGCCCCGGCACGATTAATCCACTGATCGAAAAACCAGGATAGATCGTCCCCAAATTGTGTGCTAAATTCTTTTTCAATATCCGCCCAGGAAGCAGATTTGAACCGGTTGTTCTTATAGAATGATTGAACCGCTGCCAGAAATTTTTCCTCGCCCAACATTTTGTTTAGCAAGTGAAAAACCATGCCAGATTTGCTATAGCCAATCGCCTGGGTCGCCGGATCATGTCTCTCCGTAAACTGGCTCAATGGAAAATCCCGACTCTCTTTGACATAGTTGAGATAATTTTGCAGCATGGTGCGTCGATAGGCAGCATCTTCGCCAGCTAATTTTTTGTAGTAATGATCCGCCATATAATTGGTCAAGCCTTCGCACCAGTTGCCCTTGTTCCAATCGACAAACACGCCATTGCCCCACCAATTATGAAGAATCTCATGCCCGTAAGACGTACCGATGATAAACGGCAATCGAATCACCTGGCTGCCCAATAACGTGAAAGATGGCATCCCATAGCCGGTCTGCCAGAAATTTTCCACCAATGCAAATTTTTTGAAGGGATAAGTCCCAATCATTTCACTGTACATATCGATATATCGCTTGGTCGCTGCTCGATATCTTCCAGTCAATTGGGGATCGTCCTGGTAGGTGTAAGTCATCACTTTAATGCCATGATGATCTTCTTCGGTAATCACATATTTGCCAGCAATGAGATAAATCTCTTCCATTGGTTTATCACAATTCCATTCGTTGATCTGAAAATTACCATCCGACCCACGAACCGTTTCTTCCCCCTGTGAGATTGATTGCCAGCCCAATGGCAAATAGGTTTTCAGATTATAGGTGAATTTGTTCCCATTTTGAGCCGGAATCCAGCCCGAAGCTCCAGCCAGGTAAACACCCGGGGTATCAATCAAACCTGTAGTGGTGGCAAATCCACGGGCATATTCCTGGGCAAGGGTTTTCAAGGTATCGTAAATGACTCCCTCGTAAGCCAGGGTAAAATTGACGACTGAATCAGGCTGATCCAGCTTCACGACATAGTATTGGAAATTGCCTTTTTCTTCTGAATTAAAAATTTGGCTATACTTTTTTGGTGCTTCACTAAAAGGTCTTTTTTCCAACGAGAGACCGTTGCTGTCAACTAAACTAATTTTTGTGATAGCTTGATTCA
>CBFDBN010000447.1:0-3701 GCA_965603055.1 uncultured bacterium
TTTCAGCGGATGACTACATCCGAAATCAGGGAATCATTTTTAGTTGAAAAACTTTTTCAACCAAACGAAATTTATTTGCTGTATTCCGAAGTGGATCGAGGCATCATCGGTTCTGCTGTTCCTGGCAAAGAAAAACTGTCTCTGGCTGGATCCAAAGAATTGGGAGCGGATTATTTTTGTGAACGGCGTGAAATCGGTGTGCTCAATATTGGTGGAACAGGAGAGATTACTGTTGATGGAAAAGCTTTTCCAATGGAAAACAGGGACGGGCTTTATATTGGAAAAGGTTCGAAGGAGATTGTTTTTAGCAGTGAAAATGTGAAAGAACCAGCCGCTTTTTACTTGTTGAGTTTTCCTGCCCATCAATCTTATCCCACAAAACAGGCAAAACTGGCGGATGCCGAAGCAGTTCAACTGGGCTCAGCCGAAGCTTCAAATAAACGAACAATTTATAAGTACATTCATCCCAGGGGTATCCAAAGCTGCCAGGTCGTGATGGGATTTACGGTATTGGAGACTGGCTCGGTTTGGAATACCATGCCACCGCATACCCACGAACGACGGATGGAAGTTTATCTTTATTTCGATATGGCTAATGATACCCGAGTTTTTCATTTGATGGGTACTGTCGATGAAACACGCCATATCGTTGTCGCAAATCGACAGGCGGTGATCTCTCCCAGTTGGTCTATTCATTCTGGAGTTGGAACTGGTGCTTACACATTCTGCTGGGGCATGGGCGGCGAGAATCAAACATTTGAGGATATGGATGGGATAGAGATTGGTGATATAAAATAAAAGCACAAAAATTCCAAAAAACAAAATACAAAATAACAAATAAATCTCAAATTCGAACACTCAATGACCAAAACAGAAATGAAGAACGACCAGATATTATTCTTTTTTGTTTGGAATTTTAAGTTTTGATTATTGAAATTTATTTGGATATTATTTGAAATTTGGGATTTTGCTTGAAATCAGGAGAAAACAAATGATTTTAGACAAATTCAAATTACACGGCAAAGTCGCAATCGTTACCGGCGCTGCCAGAGGGCTCGGGCAGGGAATAGCAATTGGATTGGCAGAAGCTGGCGCTGATGTTGTTCTGGTTGACATTCTGGATATGTCTGATAGTCGAAAACAAATTGAAAATCTGGGCAAACGCTGCGAAACAGTTACGGCTGATTTATCAAAGAAAGAGAGTGTCGATCAGATAATTAATAAAGCGCTGAAATTAATGGGGAGCATAGACATTCTTGTAAATAATGCAGGGATCATTCGACGAGCGCCTTTAGTGGAATTCAGCGAAAAAGACTGGGACGATGTGATGAATATTAACATTCGGACGCTGTTTTTTCTCAGTCAGGCAGCAGCAAGAGTGATGATCAAACAAGGAAAAGGCGGAAAAATAATAAGTACGGCGTCGATGTTGTCTTTTCAAGGTGGAATTCTGGTACCCTCTTACACGGCATCGAAAAGTGCAGTGATGGGATTGACTCGTCTATTAGCGAATGAATTAGCGCCGCACAACATCAATGTGAATGCCATTGCACCAGGTTATATGGCAACGGATAACACGGCTCCCCTCAGGGCTGATCCCGTTCGGAACAAAGCAATTTTGGATCGAATTCCAGCAGGTCGCTGGGGCGAGCCTGAAGATTTGAAGGGGATTGTGGTGTTTTTGGCTTCTGAGGCTTCATCGTATATGAACGGCTATACCGTTGCTGTTGATGGGGGATGGTTGGCGAGATGATTTAACAGCTCACGCTCGTTTTAAAGAAATATGAACTGACTCATTTTATCCACAAATGTAAGCGACAACTCACCAGGGGCAGGCATGATCCAGGAGATTATCGATGATCCGGATATTCCGGGTAACAAAATCCTTAAATACCTGCATAATGAGAAGTTAGAGTTGGGTAGATATAAGGTGATCAACTAATTCGTTCTATTATTACATGGTTACAGATTTACGGTCAAAGAAATTGGGTGGGTTGTCATCCACCCAATTTTTTTATTTTTTTGCTTGACATTTTAATTAATTTTTTGTATAATTAAATCGGTTCAATTTATTTTGAATGGATTATATTTAGAAGAAAATAACCATTCAAGGTTTATCGAATCAAATGCTACACACAATCACACATAAGCCCAATCACGACTTAAAGAGAGGGAATATGTTAAAAAAGTATTTCCCGAAGGTTGAGAAAACCAATCCTTATGAAGGTCGAGATTCAAAAAACCCTCTTGCTTTTCAGTTCTACAATAAAAATCAAAAAATTAGCACTAAAAAAATGGCAATAATGATCATTTTGAACCAAAATGGCTTAGGTTCAGGCGGGCTCATTTTTGACGCAAAAGTGAGACGCAACTCTAACGACATGACAGATCTTTTATTAATCCATATTTATAAGGAGAAGTTTATGTTTTTTTACAACATTTTCTTCCTTTAGAGAAAGTAAAATTATGCTTCTATAACTAATAAGATTAGACCTAAAAACAAAATAAGGATATACTCTTATGAAAAACTCATTTGGTCTTCTCAAAACAGCAATCTCGTCGCTTTTAATCTGCACTGGTTTTCGTTTCATCAGAAGAGCACTTTTTATTGGGGGAATTGTCTTCTTTTTTATGACTCAATCACTTATGGCTGCCGTAACAATTAGAGGAAGTGTGTTTGACAAAGACTCAAAGGATGCACTACCTGGCGCTAACGTTATCATTCAAGGTACCAGCATCGGGGCAGCGGCTGATTTGAAGGGTGAATATTTCATTCCGAATATTCCACCCGGTAGGTACACGATTGTTGTTTCATATATCGGCTATACTTCAATGAGTGTTGAGGTGACCGTTCCCGCAAGCGGTACAGTTAGACAGGACTTTGAGCTTGAAGCCGTTGTTATACCAGGAAAGGAGGTTGTCGTTACTGCGCAAGCCCAGGGTCAGATCCAGGCAATCAACTTGCAGCTTGCTTCTGATAAAATCGCCAATGTTGTTTCTGAAGCGCGGATCCAGGAGTTGCCGGACTTCAATGCTGCGCAAGCGCTTAGCCGTTTGTCAGGTGTTTCGACTCTTGAAAGTTCCGGTGAAGCCAACAAGGTCGTCATCCGCGGTTTAGCACCCCAATTCAATACGGTCTCGGTTGAAGGTGTTAAACTTGCTTCGACCGGAAGCAGCCAGATGGGGGTTTCCGCCCTGGGCAATACCTCAGGAGGTATCTCGAATGACAGAAGTGTCGATCTCACGATGGTTTCACCGTATATGATCAAAACGATTTCGGTATTCAAGTCGCTGACTCCAGACATGGACGCGAATTCGATCGGTGGTTCGGTTAACATGGAATTACGGGAAGCCCCATCGGAATTACGCTACGATCTTTTATGGCAATCCGGCTATACCGACAAAACCGGCAGCTACGGAAATTATCGAACGGTAGCATCTGTCAGTCAACGTTTTTTTCAGGATAAATTCGGCGTTTATCTTCTTGGAAATATCGAAAAATACGATCGTGATGACGATAATATGAGCGCCAGCTATTATACCACAAGCACGGATGTCGACCCTACCACTGGCTATCGCCCGGTCAAGGTAAGAAATGTACCGCTCAACCGGCATATCGAAACCCGAAAACGCTACGGCGGAAACCTGATCCTCGATTACAAATTGCCTGCCGGTTCTATCAAATCGGTAAATATGTACAC
>CBFDBN010000448.1:0-3698 GCA_965603055.1 uncultured bacterium
AAAGATCTGCTCGATCAATTTTAGGAATCAGTGCAATTTTCGCACCCACTTTGGTTCCTGGTTTTGCCCGTTCAATCTTTTGAACAAGCTCCCATTCGGCATTGGCTTGTTCTGAATAAGGACCCTTTAATTCGACAACCTTACGAAAAGCACTAACAGCGCTGCCAAATTTAAAACCTTCCTTGTAAGTGATGCCCAAATAATACCAGGCTTTGCTGCTGTTGGGATTGATTTTGATCGCCTTGTTAAAGGCTTTGGCAGCATCTTCAACCCAATCATCGCCTTTACGCTGCATAGTAATGACCCTGCCTTTGACGATATGCGCATCCACCGATTTATCTGTCTTATCGATTCCTTTATCAGCAAAATCATAAGCTTTCTTAAAATCGCCCTGTTTTGCATAAACCAGCGCCATCCCTGAAAAAGCTAAACCATAGTCTGGCTTTAACGCTTTTGCTCGTTCAAATTCAGCCATAGCAGACGATAAATTACCGCGTTCAAATTCGGTCATACCCCGGCTAAAATGATTGTCAGGTGTATCCAAAATCGATTCTTCTTTTAACACCTTCTTGCCACAGCCGGTAATGCTAAGAGCAAATATCGTGATAAATAAAATTCCAACAATTTTAAAATTTACGTTCTTCATTATAATGCTCCCTTTTTTAAATTAATTAATTAACGATAAACATTACCTTACATTTATCCAAAAAATTTTGATTAGCTGCTGCCTGATGAATCATTGCAGCATCGGCAGAAGATATCACCACATCGGTTTTATTTTGTCCAGAAGCCTGTACAGCCCTGATGACCAAAGGATTATTGGTGACGCGATCATTCTGCCTGGCTCGATTGAGGTCTTTGTCATAGCCGACCATACCGATTTCAACTGCCCACTGGCGGCTGACAAATTTTGAGCCGTAGATTTCATTACCCTGCTCATCAATTATTTTTGGCGCCATGGCAGGACGAATACCCAATCCCTTACAATCGACGACGAGACCAGTGTAAACGCCTGAGGCAGCCATTGGAGTTGCGCCGCCAAACTGTTGTAAGGTGACACCCGGTGGCACCGCTCTTCCCTGGGGCCAGGGCTGACCACAGGTTGGGCAGACCATCTGACCGGCAGTCATAAATTGACCACCACCAAACTGCCCCGGAAGCAGTGCATCCAAAACCGCACCGGTAATTGGCATTTCGACAACAACTTCCACTGATCCATCCGACATATAGCGGGGACCCTCAACCTGTTTAAAATTCTGGGCGAGTCCTTCTACCCTGGTTCTAATAACATCATTTTCGACCATAGAATTTCGGACCGTCGTTTCTGAAGTCAGGTAGATTCCCTTGATGGTTTCTAATAGATTTCGTAAAGCATCCATCTTTGCAGCTCGAATCGCGGCAGTTCGTTGAGCAGCGATTGGTAAATTGGGATTTGGCGCCCCGATACCTACTGCTCTTACAATCTGGTCCGACCAATTTACTGCCTGGTTTGTACCAAATGTTTGAGTCACGTTTTGAGCCTGGATTGCAAAGGAAAAACTTAAGGTCAATATAACCGACATAATTATAAAGCGTGACATTTTCATGATTTGCTCCTTTTCCTCATGATTAAATTGCTAATTCTTTAATTATTACATTTAATGTTTTTTTTTAAACCAGTTTTCCTTTCGTTTTATTTGTGTCTTACTGTTGTGTTTGAAATTATAAAGCTCTTTCAAAAAATTTTACCAGCGAAATTTTTCACCCCCTTCTCATTAGACGGTTACTTTTTAATTTAGGTTTAAAAGAAAATTGATTTTTAAAAAATTGTTCACGAATTATTTTTCACATCGCTACAAAAAAATAGAGCGAATGACGGGATTCGAACCCGCGACACCTGGCTTGGGAAGCCAGTGCTCTACCAACTGAGCTACATTCGCCTGTACCTGGTTATTCAAATTGATGAATTTTAAACATAGTATAAGTTAATAATTTCTACAAAAAAGTCAAGAAAAATTTTTGTCGCAGCATAAAAATGATCCTTTTGAAAAGAAGATTTGAATAATTAGCGAAACCTGTCCGCCGTCTTTTTGGAGGATTCGCGGTCACTATTTTCTTGCCCTTTGTGCACGAAATTTACTGTTTAGGGACTAACAATTTTTTCAACATTGATTTGGCATTCTCATTCCCGGGATTCAACTCCAGTGACTTCTTGTAAGATTCTATTGCCAAATCCTTTTGTCCGTAATCCATGTAAGCTTCTGCCAGACTATCCCAGGCATTCCATGAATCCAAATGTAGCTCAGCATTCAAACGCATCACGCCCACCGCTTGTTCAAATCTACCGAACATCAAGAAATTATATCCCAGGTCAAGAAGCTCTTCTTCATCCCAGTAATACTTTTCAGAATTTGATTCCTCTGAAGTAAAATAAGTTAGAGCCTGCCGAATCCCATTGAGTGAAATCTGTTTTTTAAGATCAGCGACACCTGATGGAATCTCCGAATAATACACGTTTTGAATGTTCCTGTCATGAATATCTTTTGCAGACTCAAAGAATGAGAAGGTTTTCAAATATTCAAAATTCTTTTCAAGCTCAAGACGAATCTGAATCTCATTTAAAGAAAAACCCTGTTTACGTAATTCAGAAACTTCTTCCCACAGGGTTTGAATATAATCGCGCATTTTCTTCAAATCCCTGGCAGTCATGAGGTTTTGATGTCCTGGAACAACTGTTGCCAAATCATCCATATCATCGAGTAAAGATTTGAAGATTTCCACCCACTTTTGAATATGCCCGACTGAGCTATGTCTAATACCTGGCAGTTGATGATAATAAAACAAGTCCCCTACGACCAGTAGTTTTTCTTCGGGAATGTGAATAATAATATCATTGTCCGAATGAAGCGATGGGAAATGGACCATGTTTGCAGTGAGATCACCCATGTTCAGGATCAATCGGTCGTTGAACGTAATTGAGGGATAAACGACAGTAAATCCTTGCCGGTACTCCGAAAGGAAATGCTCATGCGCATAAGCCCAACCCCGGGCACGCGCTGCCTGTTCCGAGCCCGGCTCAGCCTGTTGAAGAACTTCCTTCCATGCGTTGACTCGACCCTGTCTTTGCTTGAGAAAAAACTCAAGTCCCTGCTCAAAAATCTGTATCGCTGGAATGATATTTTTATGTCCAATGATTGGCACATCTGCAAACGCCTGGTTACCATTGATATGATCCCAATGCCAATGCGTATTAATCACATAAGCAAAATCGTCCCTGCCGAATAATTCCTGGATAAGATTCCGCATAGTCTTTGCAGATTGGGGATAATAGCCAGTATCGATAAGCAGTATTCCTCGTTGAGTGTTCACAGCAACAACATTGTTCACGATGATATCTCCAAAGGGAGCTTTATCGCCAACTCGGAGAACAATCACCCGATCACTTATTTTTTGAACAGTGATTGGAACGGATTCTTCTGTGGCGTTGGTGCTTATGTGACAATTGAAAAAGATGAAAATCACAAAACAAAGCATCAAATTTTTTCGCATCTGAATTCCTGCAAGATTTTGAGATTAAAGTTTTGTTGTCCCTTTTGTCTGTAAATTTAGAAACGTATGCACTCATCTACACAATTACTAATTAGTGTTTGAACGAAAACACACTTTTGTGTCATTTCGACCGAAGGGAGAAATCTGTAAGTCCAATATTTGTGTAAAAA
>CBFDBN010000449.1:0-3698 GCA_965603055.1 uncultured bacterium
TTACCGATAAAATAGGGGGGAAGAAAGCCATCCTGATCGGTTCGCTTGGCGCGGCAATTGCCAATGCCCTGATGGGTACCATTATTTACGGCATTTTGATGTTGAACTGGACGTTGAATCTGACGCTGGTGTTTTCGATTTTGTATGCATTGAACATGTATTTTCAAAGTTATGGTGCCGTCGCGATCGTCAAGGTGAATTCATCATGGTTTCATGTTCGGGAGCGGGGCGTGTTTGGCGGTATTTTTGGCGTGTTGATTTCTTTAGGGTTGTATTTCGCTTTTGACTGGGGAGAGTCCATCGTCAATGCCACTAAAGCAGTGGCAACTGATTTAAGCCTGCCTGAAAAAGTTCTTCGAAGTTTGATCGGAGTGACCAATACAACGATTGATCAAACCTGGTGGGTCTTTTTTGTTCCGGCAATTATTTTAGTGATATTTTTTGTTCTGGAAATATTTTTACTAAGAGATACACCCAGTCAAGCAGGATTTGAAGATTTCGATACGGCTGATGCCTCTTCTGGAGAGGCAGATAAGCCTTTTCATTTGAAAGAGATTTTAGTCAAAATTTTGACCAATCCCATCATCCTCACCATTGCGTTTATTGAATTTTGTTCCGGGGTTATGCGAAACGGAATTATGCACTGGTACAAAATCTTTTCCAGCGATATGGGGTATCTGCCAGATTTCTTTGTGAATAACAATTGGGGATTGTTACTCATGTTGGGAGGCGTGTTCGGCGGGATGTTTGCTGGTATCATTTCTGATAAAATATTTGGCTCCCGTAGAGGTCCCGTTGCTGCACTGCTCTACGGATTGATGCTCATCCTCGCTATTGCGATGATGCCGTTTGTGATCAAATCAAACAAGACTCTTAAAAAAGAGATGACTGTCAATGTCTATCACAAATTTATCGATCGCTATGCTCAATTTGGCGATATTGACCTGGAAAAAGTGACCACCAGGCTTAGCGAGTATTATGTCATTTCTGGAAATGAGAATATTGTAATTGACGGAGATTCGGTTACAGTTTTGAAATTGGAATCCCGGTTAGGAAAGAAGAAACTCATGCTAGCCAACAAGGTTGGGGATCTGGCTCTGGCAGAGTACGATCATTTCAATCAATACCAGAATAAATATGAAAAACGAGATGTGAAAGTAAAGAATATCGGTCAGATTGTGGGATTACCAATCAATGCCACTGCTTATATTCTGGGTTTCATTGTAGTATTAATGTCGTTATGTGTCATTGGTGTGCATGGGATGCTTTCAGGAACAGCAACCATGGATTTTGGCGGGAGAAGGGGAGCGGCGACTGCAGTTGGTCTTATCGATGGATTTGTTTATCTCGGTACCGGTTTTCAATCGCTTTCCCTGGGATTCCTGACCGAATTGAATTGGAACTACTGGCCGCCGTTTTTAATTCCATTCGCGATAATCGGCTTGATTTTGGCGATTAAAATTTGGCACGCTTTTCCTCACGCGAAGCGAAAGAAAGGAGGGAAAGTTTAGAAAATGATGATCTTAATCCACGTGACAAAACAGATCGATTTTCACCAGGAAAAATTTGTGCCTGGGCACAGGTTCGTGCGCCGAGAAATGAGAATGTTACTTTTAAATGGTACGCCAACAATGGGCTATTTCATACTTTCACCGTCAAAGTCGGTCCAAACCTCGAACCAGGATATCGAGTACATTCTGCTAAAAATTATGGATCAGAATATAAAGGTCGACAGGAAGTTCGGCTATATAATAGTCAAAATAAACTTATAGGACGGAGGGTTTTTTATGTTGGACAATAATAAAAAACAGACTTTTGAAGTCATTATTTTAACTGCTCGCCCGGCATCGGGAAAATCGGAAGTAATTGATTATCTAAAAAAAACAGACGTGGCATCACGGCAAAAAAGATTTCACATCGGTGAATTTGAAGAGATTGATGATTTTCCTTTTGTGTGGGATTCTTTTGTGATCGACGATATCATGACCAAACATGGGAAGCCACGATTGTTTAGTGATGAAGATTATTACTTCAAAGATCACTTCATCTGGAATCTTTTTATCGAGAAAATTAATGTGGCTTATGCTAAAAGGTTAGCCTACAACCCGAAGTATCACGACACCCATACAGCCATCATAGAGTTTGCTCGGGGCGGTGAGAACGGAATTAGTGAAGCATTATCCTATCTCAGTGAAGACATTTTAAACAAAGCAGGAATTGTTTACATTGATGTTTCTTACGAAGAATCAGCCCGAAAAAATCGTGCCCGGAAAAGGGTGGGTCAGGAAGATTCAATTCTATTTCATTCACTCCCTGATGAAAAAATGGAATTCTATTACAAACTTAATGATTGGGAAAAATTAATAAAGGATGATCCTCAATTTATTACGGTCAAAGGTATAAAAGTGCCTTATGCTGTTTTTAAAAACGAGCCGGATCTTACTACGGCTGGTGGGGAACCTTTGGGTATGGCGCTTAAAAAATCGTTTGAGAGATTGTGGACAATTATTCAAAAATAATTCGGAAATTGGGTAATTGGGTAATAAAGCAATTCGGTAAAATGGTCAATTGGAAATTATAAATTCACCCAGTTCCCCGTTTACTCAGTTACCCAATTATCAAGTTACCCAGTTATCCAATAGCCCAATTAACTAATTTTTTCGGACAATCCTCCCCTCAACCTTTGAATCAATAACCTTTTGCTCCTCGATGGTTTTCATGACGACCTCGGTCAGTGGCATCATTAAGTCGAAAACTTCGGATGGAGCAAAGCCTAAATATTTTTCAGCATTGGTGATCACAAAATCGACGGTTGCGCCCTGGTACGCTTTTTCTGGATCAATCGGATTTTCGTTCACCATCGCTTTCGAAATAACCACTGTTTCATTTTCTCTTGTTTTCCATTCATAGCTCAAACCTGACACCTGTAAAATTCCATTAGATTGAGTTGCTGCTGCCATCGCATTGTTGTGAATAAGCTTTAGCAGTTCTTTCCCAGTGACAGTGAATTTGGTGATTGAATTGCTAAATGGAAGGATATTTTTTACATCCAATTTCTTTATGGCACCTTCAGCTAAATTCTGTCGAATTCCGCCGCTGTTGATAATAGCGAAATCTGTGTCGCTGAATTTTCGCATACAATCGGCAATATAATTCCCAATATTACTCTCAGAATGATGAAAACGGCGCCAGGACGTTTTCAACTCGCCAATAATTCGACCGTATTCCTTGTCGATCATTTGCTGGTATTTTTGAACCTCTTTCATGAAAACTGTATCAGGCTCGATTTCGTCAGTCCATAGGGGAATAAGTTGATAATTGAAATTTTTTACTGTATCGGCAGCAACGGTTAAATCAAGCCTTCCCAGGTTGCGCAATTTGCTTCCTGTTTGAACAACCAGTTTTCGATTGACTTTAAGTACTTTTTTAAGTCGAGTATGGCTATGTGCGCCAATAATTACATCAACTTGTGTACCCAACTTTTGTGCCAGTGCTTTGTCAGCTTCAATACCACTATGGCTGATAACAACGATTAAATCTGTTAGCGGATCAATTATTTTTGCCAATGAATCGACTATGGAAGCCGCTTGCCTGGCAAAAATTTCATCTCTTTGAGGCTTATTTAAATAGTCGGGTAAATCTTCCACAATCGTGCCGATGACACCAATGACCACATCGCCTTTACTATAAATTTGATA
>CBFDBN010000450.1:0-3697 GCA_965603055.1 uncultured bacterium
AAAAATCTCAGTGAACCTTCGCTAACTCCGTTGCTCCTTGTAAGATTTTTTTATATTAATTTTTACATAAACTTTTGATGTTTAATTTATTACAAAATAAATTCACTTTAGTTCAACAACTGTCATCCCCATATCCCCCATGCTCCATTTGGGAAAGCCTTTACTTTTCACCCGAAGATTTTTGTCTAAAAAATCGTGAATTGCCTGCCTCAGTGCCCCGGTTCCTTTGCCATGAATAATATACACTTGCTCTAATCCCGACAATATGGCTTCATCCAAAAATTTGTCCACCGCAGCCAGCGCTTCGTCAACACGAAAGCCTCGAAGATCAAGTTCATTGGTTTTAACCTGCTCGAAATTGACATTGATTTTCGTTGGGCTCGATTTGTGAATCGTTCGTGGGGACGTAGTCAGTTCATTGAGGGGAACTTTTATTTTCACTTCCCCGGTTTGAATCATGACTTTGCCGGCAGCATCTGGTTGGGATAGGACAGTGCCGTTTGATTGATAAACTGACCAAATTACTTCCTGTCCAATAGCTACTTTTTCCAGCGGCTTTTTAGAAACCTCAGCTTCTGTCTTTTTTTGCTTAATCCGCTGTTGTTCTTCTTTCAGCTTTTCTTTCTGCTGTTTCATGATCTGATGGGCAGCCCGTATTGCTTCCCCGCTTGCCTGCTGCTCTTTAATTCGCTTGATGGTCGATTCAATTGTTTTATTTGCTTCTAACAGAATTTGATTTGATTCCTCAATCGCTTTCTTCTTTAAATTACGCTCTTCTTTGCTCAGTTCGTCATATTTATTTTGATATAATTTTATTAATCCATCAAGCTGGCTCTGTTTAATTGATAATTCAGTGGAAACCGAACGGTTGCTTTGCAGTTTGTTTTCAAGGTCTTCCAGTAATTTTTCAAATTTACTTTTTTTAGTGCCTACTAATTCACGCGCTCGATTTGTTATTTTTTCTGATAATCCCCATCTTGTTGCAATTTCATAAGCATAACTCGAGCCAGGGATTCCCAGGCGGAAGTGATAAGTCGGCTCAAGTGTCTCACGATTAAATTCCATTGATCCATTTTCCACACCTGCTGTTTCGTGCCCAAAAACCTTTAGCGCACCCTGGTGAGTCGAAACAATCGTAATACATCCCATCGAATTTAGCAGTTCCAAAATGGCGATAGCCAGGGCAGCTCCTTCGTCAGGATCGGTACCGGCACCGATTTCGTCGATCAGAATTAAATCGGGTCGGGATACCTGATCAACGATTTCACGTAAATTTGCCACATGAGACGAAAAGGTCGATAGATCATTTTCAATGGATTGTTGATCGCCAATTGCTGCAAATATATTATTGAAGATAGCAATATCAGAGCTGGGATCAGCCGGGATATGTAAACCACAGGCGGTCATCACACTGAGGAGACCGACAGTTTTAAGAGCAACGGTTTTGCCCCCGGCATTAGGTCCACTGATCACGAGCGTAGTGAAATTTTCGCCGATTGTAAGATCAAGCGGAACCACCGCTTTCCTGGAATCATGGCGAAGCGCCAATAATGGATGTCTTCCCTTTATAATTTCCAGGCGATTATTCTCATTAATTGCCGGCTGACTTCCATTAATCTCCTGTGAAAACCTTGCTCTGGCATAAGTAAAATCTAATCGGGCTAACGCCTGAATCGTTTGCTGAATTTCTGGAAGTTGTTCTCGAATAAGGTCTGTAAGAGCTGTCAATATTTTCTCGATTTCACGACGCTCCTCCAGTTTGAGCGAGCGAATCTGGTTATTATATTCCAGCGTATCAAACGGTTCAACAAACAGCGTTGATCCGGTCGCTGATTGGTCATGGATCAGACCTTTTACACGACTTCGATGTTCATCTTTGACCATGAGTACCAGGCGACCATCTCGAACGACAACCAGGTTTTCTTGAAGGTATCCTTTGCGAGATAGATTCGCCACCATTTCATCCAGTTTTTTCCGAATCCGCTGTTCCTGAATTTCGATGGACTTTCGAATTCGATTGAGATTCGGGCTGGCGTTATTTAATATTTCGAGGCTGGAAATATCGATGCATCGGTTAATTGCTTTTTCAATCGCTTGAAAGGAAGATATGTTGTTGACTACTTTAACTAACAAAGGATATTTTTCTTTACGCTCACGAAAGTATTCGATAATTTTTCGGGCGACCTCCAGAGTTTGTACGACCTGGCTGAAATCCACTGGCAGAAGAAAATTTCCCGCTACCCGGGCTTTTTTCAATGCCGGTCGAATATCCTGAAATCCTGATAATGGAAAGGGATCATCAAAATCCAGAATATCCCTGAGTTCAGTGACTTCACCTAAATTTTGGTTGATAAGGGTGATATTGGTAAGCGGTTGAATCTGAAGGATAAGCTCTTTGCCTGGTGTTGAAACGGTTAGTTGGGCTAAATGATCAATGATCCTGTCGAATTCTAATGTCGAAAAAATATTTCTATCCAAAATAATAAACCATACTATTCGGAACGATAATAATCAACTAAATCCTGGGCTTCACCACTTCTTTCGTAGGGCTGTCCCGAAAGACTTTCTTCTAACTCTCGAAACATTGGCTTGTACCTGGTCTGGTAAAATAATTTTGCCGTGCTATATGCTAATGGCAACACGTTCCGCATGGGATCAAATAACATGGATTGTTCAATTTCAGCCCTGATAGAAGGTGAAAACGTTGCCATAGAAAGTAATGCGCATATCAAGCCAACAAAAATAGAGCCTTTTGCCAGGCCGAAGGCAACTCCTGCCACCCGATCCATGCTCCCCAGGGCAACGGAAAACTTGACCGCTTTTAAAAACTTTTTTGTTAAATAATTAAAACTAAGCACCACCACGGTAAAAATTAACACAAAACTAAAAATCATAATAAAAGTAGGTGCCATGTTGACTGCTCCGTAGATGGGAACAGCAAGGTCAGACATATAACGAACTGCCAGAACAAGACCAATCACGGCACCAAAAGTCTGTGAAAATGCTGTTATAAATCCACTTCTATACCCCCTATAAATAAAAAAAGATAAAATGATAATAATTGCCAGATCAATGATGGCAATTGTGGCTTTTACCATTTTAAATATCCTGATATTTTTTGCATAAAAAAAGCGAATAAAGTAAGAGAACACTTTATCCACTTTTTCCATATTCTGGTTATTATTTAACCGGAGCTAATTTTTCTCTTACAAGTTGTTGCACTTTTTTCCCATCAGCCCTTCCCTTACATATTTTCTAACATTTGCATCTTTCGAATTTTACGTTTCGCAGCATTTATTTTGCGCTTACGACGTTCACTCGGTTTTTCAAAATGTTGATGCTTTTTGATTTCTGACATCAAGCCAGCTTTTTCGCATGCTTTGGTAAATCTTCTAAAAGCCTTTTCAAAATTTTCATTATCTCGTACTTTAACGCTGGGCATTCACCACAAACCTCCTCTCGCTTTTGTTTTATTGTAAATTTTTAATTCTCAAATATAAAAAAATTAATATACAAAATCAAGTCTTTTTTAAAGGAATTTATGACATTTTTGATCCCCGGGGCAGTTTCATCTTGACATTAATATACTTTTTTAGTACATTTACGCACGACTTGATGACAAAATTCAAAAATGAATAAATGAATCTCCAATAGGTTTTACTGACTTTTTCAGCAAACTCATTAATTAGTGTCTGTC
>CBFDBN010000451.1:0-3684 GCA_965603055.1 uncultured bacterium
CGAGAAAAGATTGTGCTTGCCTGACCCCTTCAATTTGTGAATTGTTCCTTTTTATCTCGATATTTAGCTCCTCGAACATCAGGTCCCTGCTTCTTAACAGGTCATTTTTGTTGTCCCCAATGATAAACAGTATGACGGTTTCAGATTCTAAATATATATTGATCTTTCCCGGGCAAAATAGCCTTTCCCTTACCAATTTTGACTTTTTTGCCAGGTCTTCAATCCCGGTAATGGTAAACTCTCCTTCAGGATAAGTACATATACCCAGCCACTTAGGGTAACTGTTTTCCTCTTTGCTTGCTAAATGATGTTTTGGTACAATGAACAGAATTTTGTCTGAAGATGACCAATTGACAACAAAATCCTGTTTTTGATTGGAGCCAGAAACCAACGGTGCGATTGCCATCGGCGCCTTTTGCTTCGAGCTAACTTTGATCAACAGAACCAGCAGCGAATCAGCCATTGATATCTCTTCTTCGATCGACAGGTTTTTGAAGTGGCGAACCAGCTTATCGCCCATCAGGTGAACCTCTGCCTGGGAGCGAGATAAATGAGTGCCGCCGATCTCAATGATATAGTCATCTAAAAATTCATGGGTCAGGTAACTCAAACCATTATAATGTGAAGTATTTGGCAGCCCGGTTTCACCGTAATAAAATAACCCGGTTCGATTGGTAAACATAAAGCTACGGCTCTGTCCTTCAGGAACGATCACAATCTTTTGATCATTGGAAGAAGGACGTATCGTCTGCCCAAAAAGACACTGATTGAATAAAAACCAGCATGTAATTAATAAAACTGTGATTCGTTTCAAACTCAATACCTCCATGGTTTTTTTCAGAAGGTTTAAGAAACATTGTTCTGTGGACAGGGCAATACGTAGGGCGTGGGGCGCTAAAGATAGTTACGCTCTACAGCTTACTCCCGACCCTCTACGATTAGTATTGTACCAAAAACACATATCAAAATTTTCGATTTGTATCTGAAAAAAAGGCTAATTCAGCAACTTAAAAATATACGCTGTTTCAGCAGCTAATTTTAACTTTATCTGATTTGTTCGCATAAATGGTATTAAAACTCGTTCAGAGGTCATCACATTTTCTAAATCGAGTTTATCTTTTTGATATTCTTTAAGCACATCCTTTGGAAACAACAGTTGACAATCATCCAGTTTATCGCCAAAATTCAACACAATGAGAAAAGATTCATTCCCGACTTTTCTGAGATAAGCGTAAACGCTTTCCCCTGTGTTGTTTGGCACCTTAATCATTTCTCCCCGTCGTAAGCTCAAAGCATGACGACGAAGATGTATCAGTTTCCGATAAAATTGAAATAGTGGTGAACCTGGCTTGTTCCACTCCATTGACGGCGTTTTTTCGGTTAACCCGATCTCCTGACCATAATAGATTAATGGAGTCCCGGGAATGGTTAACAGCAATGCTGCAGCCAATTTTGTTTTATTCTCTCCAAACCGCGTGATAAAACGATCCATATCATGATTTTCGATGTAACGAAAATCCAAAGTATAGGATGGATAATTTTTTTGTGTCTTTTTCAATCCATACTCAATGGCAGAGAGAGGTTTTGTTCCATTCATCACATCGAGAAGATTGCCATAAAAATCGGTATCATAAGACATATCAAATTGGTCTTTGTGATATGCTGGCGATCGTGGCAACACTTCATCGATGATCAGGAAATCTGGATTAATGTTTTTCAAAGAACGCCGAAACGATTTCCAGAAATCATGCGGAACACCCCAGGCAACATCACAGCGGAAACCATCCACACCCAGCTTCGCCCAAAACGCTGCTGCACTTATTATATACCGGCGAACGTTGGGATTCTCGTAATTTAAATTGGGCAAAGTGTCCCAATCATTGTGAAATTCATAACTATAGTAACCAATTTTTTCCCTGGATCTCCAGCGATACCAATCCCGAAAAGCAGAAAATGGATTGTGATAAGCTGATAAAAAATAGGGATGTTGATCCGAGGTGTGATTGGCAATAAAATCTAGGATAATCCGAATTCCAGCCTGGTGTGCGGTTTCAATCAATTGTTTAAAATCATCTAAAGAGCCATACTCTTTTTCAATATCAAAGAAATCAGATGGTCCATAACCATGAGCAGTCGGTCCATCCCAGATCGGCATCAGCCAGATACAGTTGATGCCCAATGTTTTTAAATACGGAACTTTATCAATCAATCCTTTTAAATCGCCATTCGGAGTAAATTTTCGGACAAAGACTTCATAAACAATGGCATCCTTTGCCCAATCTGGCGAATCACTGAAATCTCGAATTTTAACCATGCTTTTATCAACACTGAGCACCATCGTGTGCTGGGAGCTGACTCCATGCTGGTCGGTCACCACCAGATAGTAATAATACGTGCCTGGTTTTTTGGGTGTTGGAAATGATATTTTTTCTGTAGAAGGCAGGTCAAATCGTTGGGGATTATTGATATCCTGGTACCAAAAATAATTTAAACGACGCCCCATTTTGCTGTAACTGGCAGAGGCATCAAAAATAATTTTACCCGGTCCAAATGTACTTTTTACATCAATGACTGGAGCTAAATTTAATGAAGCAGTGATCACCGAATTAAATCCATTCCAGCCATCGGGAACTTTCACTGGATTGTTCGGATCTGCGATCCAGTGCTCTCCATTCACCACAAATTTATATTCATATTCTCCTGGATCGAGATCAAGCCAGGCAGTCCAGACGCCATCATGATTATAATCACTCATGGGATTCGCTGTTGCCTGCCAGCGGTTAAATTCTCCCGCAATGGACACAGAATCGATTGAAGTTTCATAAATCGCTGAAAAAGCAGAATCTGTCAGGCTAAACTCAACCGGGTAATCCCGTTTGATAAAAGCATAAACATCAACGCTATCGATGTTGCTCTTTGTTTTGCCATCAGCTATTTGAAGGCTAAAAACGTACCGACCGATTTGGTCCGGTTTAAACCCGGGAAAAGGAATATCATCCTCTGCTCTTTTTGCAGTGCTGCCGAGGGGTTTGGATATTAATTTCCAATCGTAACGACGAATTGGATCATAATCTGGATCGTAATAGCTGCCACTATTGAGATAAACCATTGAATTGACAGCCGCAATAATTGTATAACCGGCATCGACAATCGCCGGTTCGTTTTCATTATTAACCAGAAAATACCATCGAATTGGTCTGGCACGATTCCCGGTTAAATCCTGGGCATGAATTTCAACCGAATATTCTCCATCTTCGATTTCCCGGAGATAGCATTCAATTTTACCTGATTTTTGATTGTAAGAAAATTTTTGTGGCTTCCCATTTAGAAGAACTTTTGTATTGGAAAGGTCCAGCCTGTGCTTCCTGACACCATCAGTGTATTGTGCTTCGATAGTGAAATTTGAAGTAGAAATGGTTTTTCCATATCCTGGTTTTAAAATTTTCAATTCCGGTTGTTCAGCACTTTTAATCCAGAGAACAGAGTTGCTATGCTCTCCTGCCCAATTTGGATTACCCGGGTCTTTAATCCAGATCATATCATCGACCAGGAATCGGTATTCATACTCTCCTGGTTTCAATGTTAATGTTGTTTCCCATGTTCCATCGCCATCAGGATCAGACATTGGATTAGCCGTTTTTGACCAATCGTTGAAGTCGCCGATTAGATGGACAGAATTGGTAT
>CBFDBN010000452.1:0-3683 GCA_965603055.1 uncultured bacterium
AATCTATCCATTCCTGCTTGACGCAGTTAAAAAGGGACTGATTGCTGAGGAAGAAATTGATGTTTCAGTAAAACGATTGTTTAAAGCACGTCTGCTGCTCGGTATGTTTGATCCACCTGAGATGGTACCGTACGCTCAAATTCCTTTTGAAAAAAATGACTGTGAAGCTCATCGAAAGTTATCACTCAGAACGGCACAGGAATCAATCGTACTATTGAAAAATAAAGATAATTTGCTTCCATTGAAAAAAAATCTTAAATCAATAGCTGTGGTCGGACCAAATGCGGATGAAATTGAAGTTTTATTGGGAAATTACAAAGGCGTTTCTTCTAAGCCAGTGACCGTTTTGGCAGGAATTAAAAATAAGCTGGCAACCGCGGCAAATGTAGAATACGCAAAGGGCTGTGATCTGGTTTATCCGAATCAGGTACCATTAAATCCAATTCCGGCATCATATTTGAAACCACCACAGGGGCATGATCAACACACTGGATTGCGAGGTGAATATTTTAACAATATGAATCTTGAAGGAGAACCCTCCCTCATAAAATTTGATAAGAATGTCAATTTTGACTGGAAATCCAATCCGCCTGACTCTACCATGAAACGAGAGCATTTTTCGATTCGATGGGAAGGAAGGCTGGTCGTCCCTGAAAGTGGTGAGTACCAACTGGGCGGGAGAAGCGATGATGGATTCAGGCTTTATGTTGATAATAAGTTATTAATAGAAGATTGGCGAGACCAGGCACCGAGAACCATGCAACGATCGATTAATTTGGAAGCAAATCGAGAATACACGATCCGATTGGAGTATTATGAAAATTCAGGGGGTGCAATGGTGATGCTCGGATGGTTAAAACCAGGAGAAAGAGAAAACTTTTTTAAATCTATCGATGTCGATTTCCAGAAAAGCGTTGAAATAGCTTCAAAGTCAGAAGTTGTGATAATTGTGGGAGGCATTTCTCCCGAACTTGAGGGAGAAGAAATGCCCGTTGAAATCAATGGATTCAAGGGTGGAGATCGGACTGACATTCAACTGCCTGAAATTCAACAAAAGTTATTGAAAGCGCTTCATGCCACGGGAACACCAGTTGTACTGGTGCTGATGAGCGGGAGTGCGCTGGCAGTCAATTGGGCAAATGAAAATATTCCTGCCATCATTCACGCCTGGTATCCAGGGCAGGAGGGAGGTACAGCCATTGCTGACGTTTTGTTTGGAGATTATAACCCGAGCGGAAGATTGCCAGTAACTTTTTACAAATCTATCGATGATTTGCCCCTATTTGAAGATTACAATATGGCAAATCGAACCTATCGTTATTTCAAAGGAGAACCGCTTTACCCGTTCGGATATGGATTGAGCTATACGACATTTGAATATAAAAATCTCGTTTTGTCTCCCGAAAAGATCAGAACAGACAAATCGATTACTGTTCACGTGGAAGTGAAGAATACTGGAAATCTGGCAGGTGATGAAGTGGTACAGTTATATGTGAAAGATGTTGTGAGCATTGTACCCACCCCAATCCGAAGTCTGAAGGGATTTCAGCGAGTTCATCTCAAACCAGGGGAGCAGAAAGCGCTAATTTTTAAATTGACACCTGCTGATTTTTCGTATTATGATGAAGAACGAGGCTGGATAGTCGAGCCAGGGGAATTTGAGATAATGGTTGGCGGAAGCTCGAAATCAGGGATTAAGGGACGATTTGAAGTGAATTAAGTTCAGAATTTTGGTGCACCCAATTAAGACTCACTGATTCCATCCGTCAATATGGATGGAATCAGTAAATATTTAAATTCATTTCCTTGCCAGAGCCACCAGCCTTTTCGCTTTATGATCGTAATCGATTCCTTCCAAACTACCATAAACTTTGACATCCGAAAATCCACATTGCTTTAAGAGAGAAGTCAGCTCCAGCGCTGAATACAGTCGAAGCACAAATTTATGCTCAATCCGTTGATCATCTTTCAGAATTATCCAGCGGCTTTCGATTTTTTCCCAGTTGTTCAGCAGTTTTCGGTCTTCTAAAATAATGAAACCATTAAATTCATTCCAATCCCGCTCCCGAAAATCCCGGGCAACGAGCTCCTTGCCCATCACTTCAACCAGCAATTTTCCACCGGATTTTAGGGAACGATAAACATTCTCCACCACCCTGCGATCATCATCAGCGTCTTCAAAATAACCAAATGATGTAAACATATTTATCACCACATCAAAAGCAGCTTCTCGACAAAATTTTCTCATGTCTTCATTAACAAATTCAATATGTAAATCTTCTGTTTTTGCCTGTTTTTTGGCTTTGTGGAGATAGGATATTGTTCGATCTACTCCAGTGACTTGAAAGCCACGACGGGCAAATTCCAGGCTGTGCCGACCTATACCGCAGCAGAGATCCAAAATTGTTGCTCCATGTTTGATTTGAAGCAATTTGATGATATGATCGACCTGTGCTGCGGTATCGGTTAATCGCTTTCGATGGAATAAAATGGATTCAAAAGTTGTCCAGTAAGTGTCTTGATTGTACCAGGATTTGCTTTTAGTCATTTAAATATCTCTATTTCAGCCAAAGATTAAACAAACGTCTCTTTAACATTCAACTTCCTCAAATCCATCTCCCCAAGCCCATGTTCCTTTGCCTTATTGATCATAATAATATCCTTTGCCTCAAGTCCCCACAGCGTACAGCAATAGGCATCAATTGCCACACGATCCGTTCCCGCTATTACTTTCTGCGGCTTAATCAATTCACCTGGACCGAACGGACCATTGGTAGTAATCAATTCCGTAGCATCGACAATGCAAATATCTGGTTTGATGATGGTATTCAGATCGGCGATACACTGATCGAGATGTGTAATGGCATCGACATCGGTTTTCCAGCCTGGTTTATGAAAAGTACGGTTATTTTTGGATGAATTCAAGCCCATCAAATTCTTCAACGTGCCCGTGAATTTATTTCCTGCGTGATCTTTTGTAATGGGCATATTAATGAAAACATCGTAATTGTAAAATTCGTTTATGATACTTGCTTCTTTAAGCGTTTTTCCATTTGGAACCGGAACTGGTTTGAAATATGAATCTTCCCTTTCTACCAGAACAAGTTCTGCTCCTTCTTCTTGAATCACCTTCAACAGACCGGTACTCTCCCAATTCTGCTCCTTCAACCAACTCAAACAGCTAATATTTTTCGCACCAGATTTTTTGCACATCTGAATGACCGCCCGCAAAATTTCTGGTTTGGTAAAGACCCCGGGATTATTTCTCTGCACATTCGGCAAAAGAGCTACCTTTGAATCTTTGGGCACAAAGTTATCCATTCCACCCAATTCCTGAACTGCTTTGATTGTATTTTCAAAATAATTTTCCCCCTTTGCAACAGAAATATCGACTTTTCCCTTCCCATAACCAACTTCAGTAAAAATACTGCTTCCAACCAGCGAAGTGGCGCCAATAGCGGCACTTGTTTTTATGAACGAACGACGCGTTATTTTTCTGGACATTTTTTGACCTCCCTGTGCATTGTTATTATTTTGGTTTCTTTTTTTGTATTGAATAAGGTAAATGGCCAATTGGATGATTCGGTAATTAGGCGATCGGGCAATGGGGTAGTTAGGTAATTGGAGGTATCAACTTATCATTAACTTAAAATCAGCCAATCGCCCTGTCACCCAATCTCCCA
>CBFDBN010000453.1:0-3666 GCA_965603055.1 uncultured bacterium
TGAAATTCAAAATAAAGCCTCGATTTTACCAGACACGTTATTGGCATCCAACCGTGGTTGGAACACTTATTCTATTAATCATTTTTTTCTTTACCTGGCGAACCCGATCCAGAATAAAAAGATCGATCGAATTGGAACGGGTACGAAACCAGGAAAAAGAGCGGGTACGGAAAACCATTGCCGCGGATTTCCACGATGAATTGGGTCAAAAATTAACCAAGATATCTTTATTCAGCGAAATTATTAAAGCGAAATTATCAAAAGAATCGCCCGAATACGTTCATTATATCAAAAAAATCAACAAATCTGCAAAAGAGCTTGCCAGCAGTACCCGGGATTTTATCTGGACATTGAATCCCACACAGCATTCATTGCATGATGTTGCTATCTATTTGAAGGATTCTGGCGATGAATTGTTCGATAAAACTGGTATCGAGTTCAGAATCGATGGGATATCAAAAAATTTGGAGAAGATAAGCTTACCAATGGAGTGGAGACGTCACCTGATCCTGATTTTCAAAGAAGCCATGAATAATGTTGTTAAACACGCTGATTGTACCAGCTTAACATTAGAAATAGTCCTGAACCATAGTATGCTTGAAATGTCGCTTTTCGATAATGGGGTCGGCTGTATCAACGGAAAAGTGCCAGGTGGACAGGGATTAAATAATATGAAACACCGGGCAGAATTAATTCATGGCAATTTGGACATACTATTTAATAAAGGCAAGGGTACAACAATTCGCTTTGCTGGAAAAATACCACAAATGGGTTATTGAATCTTTTTGTGAGATGATTATATTGTTAATACGATAAAAGAAAATTCCAAATAACAAACATCAAATCAATATCATTAAGTTAAGCCTACCGATTCCATCGCTCGGAGCGATGGAATCGGTAAATAAAATTGAGAAGCCAAAGGATAATCCCATGATAAATGTCTCTATTGTTGAAGATGATAACGAAATTCGAGAGAGTCTCTCCATATTAATAAATGGCACACCAGGATTTGCATGTATCAGTACATTTGACAATTGTGAATCCGCCATTGATGCAATCCCTGAAGATCCACCGGATGTTATATTGATGGACATCGGTTTGCCGGGAATGTCGGGGATAGAAGGAATTCGCAGGATCAAAACGCAGTTGCCGGACATCAATATTTTGATGCTGACCGTTCATGGTGACAGCAAAAGAGTATTCGAAGCGTTATGCGCCGGCGCCTGTGGTTATTTGATCAAAGATACTCCCCCGGCTCGACTGTTAGACGCAATCTCGGAAGCTCATGATGGCGGCGCTCCAATGAGCACCCAGATCGCTCGAATGGTTGTCGGCTCTTTCAAGATAAATTCCCACTCTGATCTTACCCGGCGGGAAATTGAGGTTCTAAACCAGCTCTGCAAGGGGAAAAGTTATCGCATGATTGCTGATGCGCTGTTTATCAGCGAAGAGACGGTTAGAAGACATATCAAAAATATTTATAAAAAACTGGAAGTCAGCTCCAAATCTGAAGCCGTAGCAAAAGCGTTAAAAGAACGATTGGTTCATTTAGTGCACTCAAGCATTTTTTAATACTGCAACAACAGTAACAGTTTCAATCCCAGTATTTAAATCACTAACCAGCGCACTGATATTTACCATATCTCCTTGCTCGACTTCAGGCTCAGAAACCTGCAACTGAATGACTTCCGGCCCATGAATGCTCAAGTAGGGATGATCTGTAATTTTGGTGAGATAGAAGAACATCCTGATATTTTCTTCGGCAATTACTGGAATATCTTCATACGGCTGGAAAAATTCCTCGCCCATTTCAATCGTATAAGATGGACAGCCGAGCTCGCCATAGCCCCAGTCTCTTGCCACACCCTTCACCGGATAAAGACTCGCTCGATATCCATAGCCACTCAACTGAGCCATTTTTTCAGCAATGGTAATCAACTCCAGGTTCGGCGGCGGCGATGACGTAAAGCCCCAGGGATGAAGCACCACATTGCCATAGCTATGGCAGTTGAGATAAATTCCCATTGTGCTATCAGGAGCCATCGATGCTGCGCTGGGTCTGGAACCACCGTTCGGACGTAGTCAAGATAAAAATGAATATCAGGCTCAATCTTATAATTTTCCAATAAATAATGCGCATATTCCAGCACCACCTCCGGCGGCGCCATTTCTCGTGCATGAATTCCATCATCACTAACAAAACAAATTTCATTTTTGAAGACCAAAAGTATAGGTTCGAGCAATCCAGAGATCGGTAGGTTTGCCATCCTTTTTTGCGGGAATGTATCGACCTTTCAGGGCAGCCTCTTTTGCAGCTTTGGCACAAGCCGAACTTCCTGTTGTGTTATCCAAAATGATAACATCAATCACCTGTCCGGTTTGATCAATATGAAGATGCAGTTTTATGAGCCCTTCAATTCCTTTTTTTTGTAAATCTTCTGAATATTCGGGTATGACTTCAAAAATAGGACGTGGCTGAAAAATGTTGATCTGTCCCACTGCTGTGCCTGATCCCGAAGATTGAGCGAAACTTTCAAATGTCAGCTCAGTATCCTCGATAGTTACGTCGTCGGGAATTAAATCATCCTCGCTGGGAATGGGAACGACTGGTCGGGGTGGTGGTTTTCGAAGCGTGCCGTGCCGTGTTATTGGAATATCTTCAACGGTTAGCGCAGTACCAATGCCTTCAATCTTAATCGGATTGCCAACTTTAATTTTGGGAAACAACACAAAAAGAATAATCACCAGAACTAATGCGAAAACTGTCGCTTTTTGCAGGACGATCTGGTATTGGTCACGTAGGGGATTTTTATTTTTATTTGACAAGCTCGTCTCCAAAATTAGCGACACTAACTGGATGCTGGATTCTTGATACTGGATTAAGTAGCGATAATTGAGGATCAAGCATCGAGTATCCTGCATCAATGTCTTGTCCTATCATTTCCCCCCAAAAAAACTCACGCTAGATACTTTCAAACACATCCTTTTTCACCCAGCCGACTTTCCCATCAGCCAATCTTATTTTTGCCCATTCACCCCGAATTTCTTCAACTTTGAATTTGACGCCTTCATGTAATGAAAACAACTCAGTTCCCTGTATTTCAGGCGAACTCAATATATCTACTTTATCGACCAGCACAATTGCATGATGAAGCGTATTGTTCTCATTTATTCTCACAACCAGAATAGTGGTGACTATCAAAAATAAAGTAAGAATTGGGATCAGCAGTACAGTTAAAAGCCGGTGGGGGCGACTTTTTCGAGTGAAAATTTTTGCCACGATCAATAAAGTGGTTAAGAGATAAAATCCAATTGTTATTAAAGTTAACGTTTGCATGCCCCATAGTGATTTTAAATCAGAAAGCCATTTTGAGATGAAAAATTGAGGCGGAGTGGTAATTTTATCGACGACGGACATATTCGCAATTTGAAGATTGAACAGGATATCTTCATTCTTGGGATTATGTTTCAAGGCACGCTCGTAATTTAGAATTGCTCGACCAAACTGCCGGGTTTTATAATATGTGTTTCCAAGGTTATAATACATTTGCCAACTTTCGTAACCGTTTTTCATGATTTCGAGATAATTATAAATGGCTTCCTGGTATTTTTCTTGCTGGTAAAGTTTATTCGCTTCATCAAACAGGTATTGATTGTGATCAGCTA
>CBFDBN010000454.1:0-3661 GCA_965603055.1 uncultured bacterium
ATTTCATTTTGTATTTTAACCTTTTGTTTGACAACTCAAATTGGATTTTTTATCTATTACGAGACAGCCTTCACCCATGCATTTGGTAAAAAAGTATTTAAATATTTGAAGTGGATTTATTTCATTCCCGGGATCATGTTTGCCAGTGTGGCAAATGTAGACCAGCTCTGGATATTTGCCAATATAGCCGTTGGTGTGTGTGCGCTTCCCAACCTGGTAGCTGTTCTGGCTTTGAGTGGAGCCTTTTTCAAACTGATGAAAGATTTTCTTGATGGAACGAATTTATTTGCAACGGAGAAGATAGATTTAACCAACGCGTATGTAAGGAGTGCAAAAAATGATTAATCAAAAAATCTTGTTAATCACCCTTTTAATTATCGTTAGCACAATTGTGTTAAATTGTAAAAAATCAGGAAATGAACGGCAACCAATTTCATTCAAGAACCTGGATATTCAAGCAAATCTTGTTTTTCTTTATTACAAAGACCTGGCTAAAGCTCAAGATTTTTATAAAAATTTATTAGGATTAAATTTAGCTGCTGATTATGGATTTGCTAAAATTTTTCAAATATCCCAAACATCTTTTGTCGGTCTGGTCGACGAAAAAGAGGGTATGCACAAAGCATCAGAACCGAAAACAGTTACCCTCTCTTTTGTGACTGAACGAATCGATGAATGGTACAATTACCTGAAAGAAAACGGCGTTGCCATGCGAGGTCCGGTGAAGAACGCCACCCGCCATCCAACCCGTGGGTTTGTTGCCTACGATCCGGAAGGTTATTTTCTGGAGTTTGAAACATTTTTAGATGATCCTCAAAACCGGAAATTGAGGGAGCAATTTAAAAGGACCAAAGCGATTTATCCTGATCAAAATCAGCAAGGCGGCAGACCGGAAAATTTAGGCATTCAGGGCAATGTAATCTGGTTGTATTACAAGGATATTCCGGCAGCACAAAAATTCTATGAGGAAAATTTTGGTCTTGAATTACTCGTCGATCAAGGATTTGCAAAGGTTTATTCTTCATCCCCGACGGCATTTATTGGCCTGGTCGATGAATCTCAAGGATTACATCGCTTTTCAGAGCAAAAAGCTGTGACGATTTCCTTTCTCACCAGCCATCTTGAACAATGGTTCGAGCATTTGAAAAATAAGCAAGTCCCAATGCGAACGCCCTCGATTGAAACCGAAAGTGATGCCGTTCGAGTCTTTGTCTGTTACGACCTGGCTGGATATTACCTGGAATTCGATACTTTTTTGGAACATGAGAAGAATGAGAAGCTGTTAAGAATTTTATCGCTCAATAACTGAAGTAAAGTTGGTGTCCACCTTAAAAATATAGATCGTTACCTGGGGCTAAGTCCGTCGACTGGCAATTAGCGTCAATCTAAAAGATAATAACCGCAGAGAACGCAGAGTGACGCAGAGTAAAACAATCTCAAAGGCTAATTTGAATAGTTGTTCATAATTTCAAGACGGTGATATTTCAATAAAAACAATTAATAAAAAACTCTGCGTTTCCCCTGCGGTCTCAGCGATCTCTGCGGTTGAATTACATTTTAAAAAAAAATCTGGTTGCGAAGCTAAGTACTAAAAGAGGAGAAAAAATGATAAGAGTCAAATCCCTACTTTTTATTGCCCTTTTTTCCCTGCTCCTATTAAATTTCTTCCCTGGTGAAGGTTTCTCTGGTAATACAAAAAAAAATGCGCTGCCACCTGACATTTTACCAGTGGTAATTCTGAGCGGTTCTGATTATGAAATGGGTTTTCAGTATGGGCAGCAAGCCGGGCATTATATTGAACGGACGAAAGAAGCTGCCTGGGCATCTGCCTTGCAAAGATTTAGCCAAGAGGAAATAATCAAAGCCCTGAAAGCGAATCAATACTATATTAAAAAATACACTCCCCAATGGATCGAGATGATGAAGGGAATTGCTGATGGCGCTGCGGCTATTGGTTTTCAAATTTCTTACACTGACATTCTTTTGCTTAACTGCACCCTTCCTGAACCTGAAACCTCAACTTTTCCAGCCGATGCCGAAAAAGATAAGTTACCACCAAAAGGGTGTTCTGTTTGTTCAGCCTGGGGGCGAACGACAACAGATGGTCTTCTCATTGGGATGGACACCCTTGATGGTGAAGATGCTATGTACGGAGTCATAATTGTTGCCTTTCCTGACAATGGAAATAATTATATTTGCGGCGCTCAAGCCGGTGAGATCGGGGATCATTTCTTAATGAATAACAAAGGACTTTTTATTGGGAATAGCGGTGGTGGCGGCTCACCAAGAGCTGTGGATAACAACTATGGATTATCCTGGTCCTGTTCGCTCTCCTTCCTGGCTCGTTTCGCTAATGATGCAAAACAAGCCAAAGACATGCTGTTGCTTTGGCAGATCAATATTCCGGAGAATTTTCATTTTGTAGATGTCAAAGGCAATGCGTTTGTCGTCGAAAAAACCGCAGCCATTCAGAGCGTTCGAAAACCAGGTGACTTTGGTGAGCAGGATTTTCTTTATTCAACTAACAATTATTTGAATAAAGAAATGAAACCGACCAAAGAAGGTGATTTCATTAAAGGGCATGGCGGTTATGGAGCGTATGCAGCGCCGCGCAATTTAATGCTCTGGGACATGCTTCACAATTACCCGGGACATGTTGATGTGGATTTTGTCAGGATGATGCTCAGATTCCCTGGTGATCCACCACCTCATCCTCCAGAAGGCGGCTGGGATGCCAAAATTTGCCGTCCAACCAATTCGTGGGTATCGGTAGTACTTCCGGATGATGGCGACAAAGGTGTGGTTCATATTTGTACCGGTCCAGCCGGGAAGGTCATTCATTCTTCTACAGCGTCCAATGGCGAAGTGATGCGCTCCAGATATCCGTTCATAAATGGCACGCACACGTTTTTCCGGTTGAACCTGGCTAAAAATCCCCGGGCTGTAGTTGCAGCAGCTAAAAAATTCGCCAGCAATGACATTGCTACTGCTTATGCTGAATTTATGTACGTAAAGCACAGCGATCCCGGTTATTTTGTGTTAAATAATCTCTATTCATTGGCAAATAAAGAATATTATTCCGGCTGCAACGCTTTCAATAAAGGATTAGTCACAGCAGGAAATAAATCTCTCTCATATTTTGCCCGGGCAGTTTCCGCTTATGCCAGGTCCCAGGCACACGCTATGGAAGTCTATGAGGCACTGGTACCCCCGGCTACCAGCCCCTCTGACCTGGATATCAAACCATTTGGGGGAGAATGGGCGAAATGGGAAACGAATGTTGGAAAGAAATAAAAATTTGTCATTTAATAAAACCTATAACTATTTAAAAATACTTATGATGAAAATAGACAAACTATCCTTTCAATTGGGCATGATTAATTGTTTTGCCGAAATGGTTGCCTGTGGGGTGAAAAAATTAGCCATTAGCCCACCATTAAAACCAGAAGATTATGAGAAAATTTCTAAATTCTCAGATGAAATTGTCAAAGGTTTTGGAATTCAATCCTACCTGGAAAAATCGTTGCTCATTACTGATCTTCAGTCTGCAGAATTTACCCGGGGCAAATGGTCTATCCTTTATTATGAAAAAGACAATGTCCTGAAACAATATCTTGATCTGAAAGAAAAGAAGCAGCAACTGGTAAAAATGGGACAATAC
>CBFDBN010000455.1:0-3657 GCA_965603055.1 uncultured bacterium
CTAAATTGAAATATGCCTACAATCAAAAATACACTGGCGGTGGAACATTGGGTTTGACAGACGGCATAACAGGGTCTATCAATTTTCGGGATGGTTTCTGGCAGGGTTTTGAGCGGGATGATCTCGAAGCGGTGATCGACCTGGGGAAATCTACGCTGGTTCGAAAAGTCATCGTTAGATTTTTACAACACGCCGGCGCATGGATATTTTATCCCAAATCCGTGGCATTCGCAGTATCGGAAGACGGGGAGAATTTTCAACCTATTGCTTTGGTCGAGAACGATTTTCCAACCGATCACCCCGATCCAGTTGTCAAAGAATTCAAGGCAAAATTTCAACCAATAAAAGCTCGCTTTGTGAAGGTTTTTGCAAAGAATGTCGGCGTCTGTCCGCCAAAGCACCCCAGCGCAGGCGGCAAAGCCTGGGTTTTTGTAGACGAAATTGTGATTAGGTGAGAAGCGGTTGGTTAAACTTGTATTGTGAACACAATTTTGAAATTTTGATTTTGAATTTTAAGATTTATTTGAAATTTGTTGATAGTAATTTGGACATTTAAAATAAGGGAGCAAAACTATGTTTGATAAAAACACCTACATTGAGCGCAGAAAAAAATTAAAAGAACAGGTCGGTTCTGGAATAATTATATTTCCAGGTAACGAAAACAGCCCCATGAACTATCCTGCCAATGAATACCAATTCCGACAGGACAGCTCTTTTCTCTATTTCTTTGGACTTGATTTTAATGGATTGGCTGGCTTGATCGATGTCGACAATAATGAGGAAACAATCTTTGGATATGATTTCACAGTCGATGACATCGTGTGGATGGGACCCCAGGAGAAGTTAATTCAAAAAGCCCAGAGGATCGGTGTGGCAAATGCGGAGCCAACTGATAAATTAGACGAAAAAATTAAAGAAGCGATAAAGCAGGGGAGGAAGGTTCATTTTCTTCCCCAATATCGACATGATAACATCATTAAAATAGAAAAATTAACGGGAATCCATAATTCGCTGGTTAACGATTATGCCTCCAATGAACTGATTAAAGCAGTGGTTGCACAGCGATCGATTAAATCGGATGAAGAAATCAAGCAGATCGAGATGGCGCTGGACATCAGTTACGAGATGAATGTGCTGGCAATGAAAATGTCCCGACCAGGAATTTATGAATATGAAGTCGCTGGTGCCGTGGAAGGAGTTGTGCTGTCGAAAGAAAGTCATATCTCATTCCCTGTTATTTTCACAACTCATGGCGAGGTGCTTCATGGACATTCCCATGAAAATTTAATGAAGGAAGGCGATATTCTGGTGCTCGATTCTGGCGCTGAATCTCCGCTTCACTATGCCAGCGATATTACCAGAACTTTTCCGGTGAGCGGAAAATTCACGCCGATTCAAAAGGACATTTACAGTATTGTTTTTAATGCTTTGGTGAAATCAACCGAAATGATGCGACCTGGTGTTCTGTTCAAAGATGTACATCTCAATTCAGCCAAAATTGTTGCCGACGGCATGAAACAACTCGGATTTATGAAAGGAAATACTGATGATGCAGTAGCGGCTGGCGCCCATGCGCTGTTCTTCCCACATGGATTAGGTCATCAACTGGGACTTGATGTCCACGATATGGAGGGATTGGGCGAAAATTATGTCGGCTATACCGATAAAATAAAACGCAGCGATCAATTTGGGCTGGCTTATCTCAGGTTCGCAAGGGAACTCGAGCCAGGGCATGTCCTCACCGTTGAGCCTGGAATTTATTTCATGCCAGAACTCATCGCCCAGTGGAAATCTGAAAATAAGCACGCCGAGTTCATCAACTACGACACAGTTGAGAAAATAATAGGCTTTGGCGGCATCCGAATCGAGGATGATGTGCTGGTGACCAAAGATGGCCATCGGGTGTTGGGAAAACCAATCCCCAAAACAGTCGAAGATGTAGAGAAACATTGTTCATAAACTATAAATTATAAACCAGGTTTCTCCCAGGAACCTGGTTTGTTAGGTAAATCAGGAGGGAACCATGCGAAAGTATTTCATTTTATTACTATTGCTAATTATTCCGACACTTTTATTCTCACAAAATAAGATTCGCTTTGATGATTATTTTCTTGACAAAACCATGCGCATCGATTATTTCCACATCGGTGATGCCAAAGAAGAATTTGTCACTATCGATCAGATTTACCAGCAAGGAACCTGGGCAAGTAATCCAGAAAAATTGATCGATCCGTTTAATAATGGAAAATATGAAGTAAAAGTCTATGACGTTGCCTCAAATCAGCTCACTTATTCAAAAGGCTTCGCCACTTATTTTGGCGAATACACCACGACAAATCCTGCCATCCAGGGGATCAAGCGAAGCTATCATGAAACTGTGCTCATTCCCTATCCCAAAAATCCGATCCTGCTTGTTCTGGAAAAACGGAATCGGGAAAACATTCTTCAACCAGTATTTCAACATCAGATTGATCCCAAAGACTATCACATCATCAATTTGAATAAGAATCCTGGTGATAAAATTTACGAAGCACTAAAGAACGGCGATCCTCATAAAAAAGTCGATCTTGCCTGGATTGCCGAGGGATACACTGCCAAAGAATTCGATAAATTCAAAAAGGATGTCGATCGATTCATGAAGGCGTTTTTTGAGGTTGAGCCGTTTAAAAAATATAAAAAGAAGTTTAATATCTATGGCGTATTTCGACCGTCAGTCGATAGCGGGGTGGATCAACCTCGAAAGGGCATTTATAAAAGTACAGTCATTAATTCTTCATTCAATGCGCTGGATCTGGATCGTTACCTGCTGACAGAGGATAATAAAAGCCTTCGTGATATTGCTGCTTTGGTTCCGCACGATGGCGTCGTGATTATGGTCAACAGCGAGCGTTATGGCGGCGGTGGTATTTACAATTTTTATGCGGTTTCAACGGTTGACAATAAATTAAGTGAAAATGTTTTCATCCATGAATTTGGGCACTCGTTCGGCGGGCTGGCTGATGAGTATTACTCTTCTCAAGTTGCATACAATGATTTTTATCCAAAGGGAGTGGAACCTACCGAGCCGAATATCACAGCGCTGCTCGATCCTGAGAATATTAAATGGAAGTATCTACTTTCACCTGGCATTGAAATTCCCACAAATTGGGGAAAAGATGAAATCGAAGCACTGCAGGCAAAGCTAAAAATGAACCGAGCAGAGATTCAAAAAACAATATCGGAGATGAAAAACGATGGTGCTTCAAAGGATGCGATTGAAAACAAGAAGCAAGAGTTCAAAAATAAAAATAAGGAACTCAATCAAAAAATTGATGAAATAAGAGCTAACTATGTTAATCTAAAAGATAAAGTCGGCGCTTTTGAAGGCGCAGGTTATTCTGCCAAAGGACTCTATCGCCCGATGATGAATTGTTTGATGTTTTCCAATCGAGAAAGGGAATTTTGCATAGTTTGTCAGAAAGCGATTGAGCGGGTGATTAAATTTTATTCAGAATAAATGTGCTAATAGAACGCTGATGACGCGGATCACGCTGATCATCGCAGATTTTTTTTCATAATCGATCAGCTTTCAGCAATCAGCCAGAGAAGCAAAGGGCTGATAGCTAAAAGCTTTTTTAATAATCCGCGTCATCAGCGTATTCCGCGTTCTATGAAACA
>CBFDBN010000456.1:0-3656 GCA_965603055.1 uncultured bacterium
GGACTATGGCATGTGCTGGGCGTCTTTCAAACGCTGATGCGAATCCTTGCCTCTCCTTTATTGATTGCCCTTTCGATAATCGTTTTTACTGCCAGCTATCGAATTTTGAACGATAAAAAAATCAGATTAAAATTCCTTTTTTGGGCAATTCTTGTCCTCGTCGGTAGCTTCACCATCGAATTGCTTGGCGTGAAAACAGGCAAAATTTTCGGATCGTACGCTTATGGTGAGACATTAAAACCAATTTTATCGGGAGTACCAATTGCCATTGGCTTCGCCTGGCTCTGCATGTTGCTGACGTCGACTGCAGTTGTTCAGCAAATTCTACCTAAATTCTCCAACTATAACTTTGTAATTCAGACAGTTAGCATCAGCCTGCTAATGGTGTTGTTTGACATCGTTATGGAGCCAGCGGCAATGAAATTAGGCTATTGGACCTGGCAGGGTAATTCGATTCCGATTCAGAATTTTATCGCATGGTTTGGGATCAGCCTTTTCTTTGCCGCAATTGGTGTACGAATGAGTTTGTTTAAACAAAAATTACCAAATTTTGTGTTTCATGCTTATTTTGCGCAGCTCATTTATTTTGGAATGGTAATATTAAAATAAAAGTTTTCTCCCACAGAAATGTGTTGCCACAGAATATTTTTCAGACTTATAATATTGTATAATATTTTGGTGGGAGAATTAATTGTTGAGATATATTTGATGGAATCAAAAATCAAACATCCATTCAAAGGATTATTCATTGCAATAATTATTATTAGCATTTGGGGGACCAGTCTGATATTTTTACTCACAAGAAATCTGAATGAAATTCATCCGTTACTACTTCCTCTCACTATAATCTGGCAGACATTTCTCTACACAGGTCTTTTCATCACTGCTCATGATGCCATGCATGGCGCTGTATTTCCTGCTAATCGAAAAATTAATAATGGCATTGGCACTTTTAGTGTTTTTGTCTACGCCCTTTTTTCGTACAAAAATCTTTTGAATAAGCACTGGGATCATCACAAGTACCCAGCCAGTTTGCATGATCCTGATTTTCACGATGGCGTTCATAAAAATTTATTCCAGTGGTATATTCAATTTATAAAAAACTATATGAGCTGGAAACAGATTTTGGGGATGGCAATTCTTTTTAACGTGTTACTGCACCTGTTTCATATTCCCATTCCGAACTTGCTACTTTTTTGGGTGATACCATCGATTTTGAGCACGTTTCAGCTTTTTTATTTCGGTACGGTTTTGCCGCATCGTGAAACATCAGAAGGCTACTGTGACAAACATCGAGCGCGGAGCGTTCGTTTGCCTGTCTTGTTATCGTTTTTAAGCTGCTATCATTTCGGCGGATTTCATTGGGAACATCATGCCTATCCGAATGTGGCATGGTGGGAATTGACTGAAATCAGGGTACATTAGAAAAACATTAAAAAGGTCTGAATTGAACACGACAGATTTTTTTTAATTGGCATCTAAATAAAATCCATTTAACTCCTTATAAATACTGTCATTGCCTGTGAAGAAGAAGCCAAGCAATTATTAATTTATAGCTACTTAATTATGAGATTGCTTCGTCCCAACCAATTGGGACTCGCAATGACTAGTATATGTCAAAATTGAGAGCTAATGAACTTGTATTCATTTCAAATTTCAAATTAACTCATAATCTATTGTTAAATTAAAGTAAAAAACTTTTGCAAATTTTCCTCAATGAGGGTATGTATTAATAAAGTATTACGATTAGAAACGTCCATGTTACGTTTATCAAGATTATAGAATACGATGTCTCAATACCTACGAAAAATATTGTTAGATATACCACCCTACATACCAGGGAAAACAGTGGACGCCATAAAAGAACAATATGGAATTTCAAAAATTTATAAACTGGCATCAAATGAAAATCCACTAGGACCCTCGCCAAAAGCCATTAAAGCAATCAAACAATATCTGAAAAATATACATCGATATCCTGACCCAGATGCAATGTGTTTGAAAGCAAAACTAGCCGACAAACTCAAATTGACTTTTGAAAATTTCTTGATCGGCAATGGTGCTGCTGAGATCATTGATCTGATTGCACTAACATTTATCGATCCCAAAGATGAAATATTGTTGAGCTATCCCACATTTCCGAAATATGCGCTTTCAGCAAAACGTGTTTTGGGAAACGTGATCAGCATCAAAATGAAAAATTTTCAGCATGATTATCTTGAAATTTTAAACCGTGTCTCATCAAAAACCAAATTAATTTTTATCGATACCCCATGCAATCCGGTTGGGTGCAAACTCAGCCGAGCAGAGCAACGATTCATCCTGAGCAAGCTGCCAGATTCCGTGGTGTTGGTGCTTGATGAAGCCTATCGAGAATTTATTGATGAACAAGACTGTTTGAATTATAACGAGGTTTTGTCCGATCGGAAAAACGTGCTTTTTCTTCGCACCCTTTCCAAGGGCTATGGATTATCAGGCTTGCGAGTAGGATACTTGATCGGGCATCCTGATACGATTGCAGATGTGAATCGAGTCAGGGAGGTTTTTAATGTGAACTCTCTGGCACTGGTGGCGGCGGAAGCGGCGCTGGATGATGATGAACATTTGAAACGAACTATCGAAATTAATGAAAAAGGTAAGCAATATTTATATCGTCATCTGAAACGGCTCGCTATTAAATTTCAGCCAACCCATGCAAATTTTATTTTAGCGAACACCAATCGTCCCTTAAACGAAGTTGATGAATTTTTGTTGAAACGTGGGATTATTATACGTCCCCTGAACCTGAACGGATTTAACAATGGATATATCCGTGTATCGATCGGGAAACCATCAGCGAATCGAGCTTTTATTCAAACAATGGAGGAGATAAAGACAAATATAACTGAAATGGAATGAAATATATATCAAATTAATATTTTTTTTGCTTGATTTATATATTAAAAATTGTTATTATAAATGTAACAATTCCCGATAATAAATTATTTAATAGCAAGAGTCCGGGACTTCCAGAATTTTCGAACAAGCACCATCAATTATCAATTGTGAATCGATAGGCGATTAGAACGTTTATTCTTGCTTTAGATAAGATAGAGGCGAATAGCTTTTAATTTGAATAAAGCAGCTTATAGAATTTTCGATATTATTAAAAATCGAAAACAATGAGCTTTAAAATAATGATTTATAAACTTTTATGCTAACGATCCAGAACCATTTTATAGTACATGCCCCTCCCGACGTCGACATTCGTTAGCTCAATTTGAGTTCTATAACTTTTAGTTGAAAGTAAATAATGCACGTTTTGAATCTTTTTGACTATTTTATCTTTTATTTAAGTGCAATTTAATTTTGATTATAAAAAGTTAGTCACCCCCTTAAAAAAAATGTTGTGCTAATATCTCACAACAGTCAGGAGGACGTTAGCCAATGAATCCCAATTACGATAAAAAAATCGCTGTCGTGGGCCTTGGCGCCCTGTTTCCTGATGCGAAAAACATTGACCAATTCTGGCAAAATGTCATCCATAAAAAAGTCTCTATTCGGGAAATGCCAGAAGAGATGTTTGAAAGCGAACTCTACTATCGACCCGACCTGCTAACTGCTATCAATAAACTTGAAAAATCGTACACCCGTGTGGCTGCATGGATAGAGAACAT
>CBFDBN010000457.1:0-3655 GCA_965603055.1 uncultured bacterium
CTGTGTCCTGTGGATATTGGTATCGCTGTTAACAAAACCCGATCCTGAAAAAAAGCTGGTGGAATTCTATCAGCTTGCCCGTCCTTTGGGCTGGTGGAATCCAATTGCCCGCAAAGCAAAACTAAACCCGGCCGGGCATAGACCGATTCTGAATGGACCTGGCATTGCACTGGTGGGCACTGTCATGGTTGCGGCTTGAATCATCGGATTTTCCTGTTTTTATGTGGCAAGGTGGGAAACCGCGATTGTGGCTTCTGTAATCGTTCTTATTTCAGCTTCATATTTCAGAGTTACCTATCGAAAATATCTGGTATGAGACATTCAAATAAATCCCCCGAAGCAATGTGCATCAAACAAAGCTTTTTTTTAACGCAGAGAAGCAGAGAACGCAAAGTGCCGCAGAGTGGGAAATACCCTTTCAAAGGTTCAGAACCTTTGAAAGGGTATTTTTACCAGCCAATAACTTCGGCGATACAAACCGGTTTTTTTTGTACTTGATTTTTAATTTTGAATTCTTTATTTTAAAAAATGAGCTATAAAATTCCAAACGACCAAATCGCCCAGGTGCGTGATGCCACCGATATTGTGGCGCTGATTTCTAATTATCTCACTTTAAAGAAAGCCGGTAAAGGATTCCAGGGATTGTGCCCTTTTCATACCGATTCTTCGCCTTCTTTTCATGTCGATCCCAATACCCAGTTGTATTACTGCTTTGGCTGCCAGAAGGGCGGTAATGTGTATAATTTTTTGATGGAAATGGAAAAAATGTCGTTCGTCGAGTCGGTGGAGTTTTTAGCCGAGAAAGCCGGGATTGCATTGCCCAGGACCCAGGTTGATGACCGACTGGAGAAAGAGAAAGAGGCGCTATACTTTGTCAATCGCTGGGCAGCAAATTTATTCTATAAAAATTTACTTTCACCAGCCGGGAAAAATGCCCTGCAATATCTGCAAGGCAGGGGTATCAGTCAAGAGATGATCAAAACCTTTGGATTGGGCTATTCATTGCCGGATTGGGACGGATTGATTAAACAGGCGAATAAGGATTCTGTTTCTACGGAAGTTCTGCTCAAAGCCGGGCTTGTCATAATAAGAACTGGTGGTGGATATTACGACCGTTTTCGCGGTCGTTTCATGATTCCCATTATCGATTTGTACAAAAAGGTGCTGGGCTTCGGCGGCAGGAAATTGGTGGATGATGACTCGCCAAAATATATCAATTCACCGGAAACGCCAATTTACCAGAAGGGCTATATCTTATTTGGATTATATCAAAGCCGGGAAGCGATTAAAGCGCAGGATCAGGCAATTTTCGTGGAAGGCTATACCGATTTAATCAGCCTGTTTCACGCCGGGATTAAGAATGTGGTGGCAACTTCCGGTACCGCCCTGACCGCTGCGCAAGCGAAACTGATCCGGCGATTTACTGAGAATGTGATTCTGCTGTACGATGCGGATACTTCAGGCTCACTGGCAGCAATGAGAGGCGCAGATATTTACCTTGATCAAGGATTGGAAGTTAAAATTGTGACTTTGCCAGCCGGGCACGATCCAGATAGCTATGTGCGAGAACGGGGAGTTGATTATTTTAAACAGGCGATTTCCCATGCCAAATCCATTTTAAAGTTTAAAATTGACACCTTATCTCAAAAACTGGATGTTTCATCGACGCAAGGGAAAACGCAGTTGGTCAATGCGCTGTTAGAATCGATCATGCGGATTAAAGATAGCATCAAACAAAATCTTGCGTTGAAAGAAGTGGCAGAACATTTCAGGTTAGATGAGCGGGCGTTGATGGAACAACTGCGCCATATCAGGAAAAATGGACAATATCGACCTTCAGTACCGGGTATAATTGATTCAAAACCGGAAAAAATTAAGGTCAGGCAGAAATCAAAATACGATTTAGCCGAGGAAGACCTGGTTCGGCTGGTGATGGAGGATACCAATTGGGTATCATTATTGATAAAACACCTGGAGCTTGATGAAATTTTCAATGCAGAGATAAGAAAAATATTTGAAAGCATTTTTCATTTATATCAAACCAATGATAAATTGAATCCCCAAAAGATTCTTGAAGCCATAACCGATCCCCAGGTTTCATCCCTCATGGCAGAACTGATGACGACAACATACGGAGATGATTTTGATCGCCAAAAATTGATCGAGGATTATTTGGTCTTGTTGAAACGCCGTCGCCTGGAAATGGTTTTATCGAACCTGGAGAACGAAATCAAAATCGCCCAGGAAAAAGAACTGGATGCGTCTGAATATACCCGGAAATATCTTGAATATCGGGCAGAGATTAAAAAAATTGAATCGAAGGCGTTTTTGGAAGACAGTGAAGAGTAGGGCGTGGCGCGTAGGGTGTAAGGTGTGGGGCGTAGAGCATAGCCGTCAGTTTAAGATCATAAAATTAATAATAACAAAGAGATGTAACGTGACAAAGTATTTATAATCATAATCAATTAATTCCCTTAGTTAAAACGACCAGAACATACGGATGATCAGGCGTCTTATAAACGATTGCCGCATCATGGTCGAAGGCAGTGATGGAGCCTGTTTTATGAGCGACTATTACTTCTGGCGGTAATAGCGCCGGGATTTTGCTTCTAAATTGCTGATTTGTCAAGATTTCGATCATTTCGTCACACGCTGTTTCGGAAACCACCTGTTTTAAAGCAATCGCTTTCATGATAAGCAGCATATCATAAGCATCTGTTGTATTGTTCATTCCTTGCTGAAAGGCTTTGATATCTTCCACCCCACGCAGCACCTGAATCTGATTCGCCCCGATTTCCTGCATCGTTTTCATTACATTTTTAGCATCGACCAGATCGACAAGAATGTTGGTGGCAAGATTACTGCTTGATGTGATCATACGAAAAACCAGGTCACGAATGCTCATTTTTTGATCGATTTTTTGATAGACCCGGTCATCGCTATCTTCTGAAATCTCCATTGAGTATGGGCTACCATCCACAATACTTTTGAATTCATTTTTGACCAGCAACGAGTCAGACAGTTTAAAATGTCTCTGGATCACCTGTTTAAAAACTTCAATCATAACAGGTGTTTTCATGGTACTGGCTGCGTGCATCTGAATTTTTTCATTGATAAATAACTTGTCCCCGGTTTTTAAATCTTCGAAAGCGACTGCTACGGTTCCGCCGGAATTTTCAATCAAATCTTCTATACAATAGTCTTATGTAATTTCTGCCACTTGTTTGAGCTTTGATTGCAATTATTCAACAGCATAAACGCTCCAAACAATAACATCGATATAGTTTTGCTCATCGTAAGCTCCTTATAATATTACAAATCAAATCTTTGTTTAATTTCAAAAATAATTCACCGCAGAGATCGCTGAGACCGCAGAGGAAATCATGCCAAAGGTAGATTCACCTGGGCGAACGCAGATCTCTTTTTATTTTTTCTCATTTTTATGATCCAACTCTTCAAATTTTAATAAAAATTATCATCAAAATCAAGCTCAATTTTCAAATGGAAATAAATATGCATCTTGAAGTGAAACATTGAATTAAACAAGACGTATAGTTGTTAATAAGCCTTAAATAATGTAAATACATAAGGAGAACATTCATGAACAAAATAACCAGACGCTCTTTTATCAAAAGCAGTGCCACAACGGCTGCGG
>CBFDBN010000458.1:0-3648 GCA_965603055.1 uncultured bacterium
TTATAACCTTTATTTTAAATCTGATTTTAGAAGTGAAAAAGTTTTAATTTCTGATAAATTACAAGAAGTAATTCTGTTTAATAAGAAAACAGGAAAGCCTTATGGAAGAGGTTTAAGTGGTATAATGGAGCATCAATTTTTGGCATTTCAAAAGCTTGAATTAAAAAAAGAACGACATAAAATCTTTCTCGGTAATGCCAGGTTTTTAATTGAAGAAATTAATAAGTTAGATAATAAAATCAGGCTGGCGCGGGAGCATGGCGATTATACGCAACAGGAGATGGCTGCCTGGACATCGGAACGACGAAAATTGCAAGCGGAATATTCAGAAGCACTGGAAGACTTAACTGCCGAAGATCCAGAGTTAGAATCGTTTATCCAGGTGGAGCCAGCAACCTTTGTTCAAGTTCAGCATATTCTTGATAAAAATTCAATCGTTGTCGATTATTTTTTCTCTAATGAGAAATTGTACATCTGGACGATTACTGCTGATTCAGTGAATTTTGTTGAAGTGCCGATTCAAGAAAATCAATTCACCGGACAGGTTGAAATGTTTGTTTCTTCGCTCTCGGACAGTGCTGTTTCGGAAAATTTAGCCGAAGCTGTCTGGCAAAATTTAATTCAACCGATTGAAAGCCAGGTTGATTCATTCAAAAAGATCACCATCATCCCTGATGGCTCGATCAGTCGCATACCATTTTCTTATTTAATTAATTTCTCGTTGCCAGAAAATCAAAAATCAAAAAATGTTATCATCGCGCCTTGCCTGTCAAATTATTATTTTAGTTTTCAGAAGCGAAAAATCAGGGATTATGAGACTCTTTTCGCTGGCGCTGATTTTGTTCAAAAAATTGAAGACTTAGGATACCAGGTTAATAATTTGGTATTCGGGGATACCAGCGGCGCTGTTCTACAAAGAAAGCTGAAAGAAGAATTGCAGGGCGCTGATGTCATTTTTCTCAATATAAAATATCACCCTGAAAAAAGTGACCCATTGCTTTCCACATTGATATTGCAATTGCCGAAAACGTATCCTTCATTTCAGGTCAGGCAGGCGTATAATTTTGATTTAAAATCTTCATTAGTAATTTTGAACGGTTTCGAGGCTGGCGATATTCTTTCTCAAATCGCTTTGCAGCGGGCGATCTTGTATGCGGGAGCGCCGAGTTTGATCGCTTCTTTGTGGGATTGCCATGACAATACTTTTTGGGAATATTTTTTTGATCTGCTGTTTGAATATTCGGTTGCCGATGCTTTTCTGCGTGCTCAGTTAAAAATGCAGCAAGCTGGTTTTGATCCATACTTTTATGCTGGCTATCAGTTGATCGGCTTTGAGGGAATGGATGATGAGCAAGAGTTGCAATTTGCTGAACAAAGGTTTGTTTCCACGGTTCGCCGTGGAAATATCGATGTTGAAAATAAAAAATGGATGGATGCCATTGAAGAATATGAACAAGCCCTGGTGATGGCAAGAAAGCGAGGGGACCGCCAGGCGATCGAGAATTTATATCAATACATCATAGAGACTTCAATGAGTGGCGGCTTTTTTGAAAAAGCCATTAGCTATCAAACTGAAGTATTGGAATCAGCCAGGGAAAATAATGATATTCAAAAAATTGCTGATAGCTATGTTTATTTAGTACTCTTTTATACTGAGACTAAAAATTATGACCAGGCAGTATTTTTTCAGAATGAATATCTCAAGCTGGTTGAAGAATATAACTTGAAACCTCAAATCGCAAGCTCCTACCGAAACCTGGGCATGGTTTATGAAAGAGGGGGAAGTTATGACAAAGCATTGGATAATCTTTCCAAAGCGATTGAAATTTATCGGGAGATCGGCGATAGTGCCAAGGTTGCCACCTGTTTTAATGATCGTGGTAGAATTTATTTTTTGAGGCTGGATAATTATTCGAAAGCAATTGAAAATCAACAGCAGGCGCTGCATATTTTTCAAGCCCAAAAAAATATTGAGGGCGCTGCTGAAGTCCTTCAAAATTTGGGGCAGAGCCATGAGCGACTGGCAAACTATCAGCTTGCTTTAAATTACCAATTGCAGGCATTGCAAATAGTCGAGCAGCTAAATGATTCATCCCGGGTGGCATTATCAAAGCATTTGCTCGCCAATGTCTATTGGAAAATGGGAAGTTATGAACAGGCATTGCGACATGAAAGACAGGCGCAGCAATTTTTCATGGAAAGCGGAAATTTAAAATTGCAGTCAGTCAGTTTAGTCACCGAAGGACTGATTTTAATGAGCCTGGGAAATCTTGAAGGGGCAATTGAAAAAGAACAGCAGGCATTGGAGTTAGCAGAGCAAATTAATGATCGCTTGGATATGGCAAATATTCACAAAAATTTAGGCTTGATCTATCGGGCGCAAAACCGGTGGGATGATGCGCTGGAGCAATTCCAGCGGGCGATTAAGATTGATGAGTTGATCGATTCCAAACGTGGATTGGGTTATGGCTATCGGGATATTGGAAGCATATATCTGCAGCAGGGAAATAGCGATGAGGCGTTGAATTATTTTCATAAGGCATTAGACCTGAGCAAACAAATTTTTGATGGTCGAAATGAAGCCCAATGTTTGTACGAAATTGGGAAAACTTATCTGTTTCTTGAAAACCAACAATCGGCATTGGATACTCTAATGCTTGCGGCTCAAAAAGCAAAGGATCTTTTTATTCCTGAAGTCGAGTGGCGTAGCCATCGCTTAATCGGGCGGCTTTATTTTGAAAATAAAAATTGGGAAGAAAGTATTGCTGCATATCATGAGGCGTTGAAAATTATCGAAGCAATGCGTTCACAGATCAAAGTTGAAGAATTTAAGTCAGGATTTATTGATGACAAGTTAAATGTTTATCACGACCTTGTTGATCTGTATCTTCAGCTCGACCAATCGGGTAAGGCGCTGGAAATTGTCGAACGTGCTAAATCCCGAAATTTTATTGATCTTCTAGCAAACAGAGATATAAAATTCAGCGGCGAGGTCAGCGAAGATAAATTGAGCCAGGGCAAACAATTGGAAAATGAAATTCGGCGGGTGCAGAATGAAATTGCTGGATTGATCGTTAAAGGATCGAATATTACCAGAGTTGAACGAGAAAATTTGGGTAATCTGAATAGAAAATTAAACGACTTAAAACAGCAGTATCAACAATTTTTAATTGAAATAAAAACACAAAATGCTGAATTGGCTGAAATGGTAACCGTTGCGCCACCTGATTTTGATTCATTGAAAATCATGCTTCCAGATAGTGTGATAATGCTGGAATATTTTTATACAGAGGATAAGTTTTATAGCTGGGCTGTGACCAACGACCAAATTGTTGCCAGGCAGCGTGATTTTCAATCAAGCGAATTAATAACCCGGGTTGATACGTTGAGAAAATCGCTTCAGGAACAGAAATCCATTTTGTCGATTTCCCGGCAATTATATAGAATATTAATCGAACCATTCGAGTCGGAGTTGAAACATCAAAATCATATTATCATCATCCCGCACGGCATTCTTCATTATTTACCGTTTGCTGCTTTGTTAGATAATAATCAAAAGTATTTGATTGAGAGATATTCGATTTCGCTGTCGCCAGGAGCGACAGTGCTAAAAATCTGCATGGATAAAGGTCAAACCTATATTTCGAA
>CBFDBN010000459.1:0-3648 GCA_965603055.1 uncultured bacterium
CAAAGCAGCGAACGATAGTGAAGCTGCAAAACAGGCAAAAAGTCTATTCGAGCTGATCACCCGCTATGCCACAACTCCAGGATTGATACCGCCAAAATACAATGTGGAAACTCGCCCTATGAAAAGCATTGGTTTGCCGATGATTCTCCTCACCACAGCCCAGGTATTTCGTGAGACTTTCGGTGATCCGATTTACAATGAATGGATAGACCGTTGCATTCAGGAATTACGAAATGATTTCATGAATTTTGAATTTGAAGCGGTATTGGAAACGGTTGGTCCGAATGGAGAATTCATCGATCATTTTGACGGACGGACGCTGAATCCTGGTCATGCTATCGAATGCGCCTGGTTTATTTTGCACGAAGCTAAATGTCGTGGCAATGATGCTGACCTCATTAAAATGGGCACGACTATGCTCGATTGGATGTGGAAAATTGGCTGGGATGAAGAATTTGGTGGTATATTTCATTTCAGAGATGTGAAAGGATTTCCCGTTCAGGAATATTGGCATGATATGAAATTCTGGTGGCCTCAGTGTGAAACGATCATTGCAACTTTGCTGGCTTATCACCTGACCGGGGATGAGAAATATGCTGATTGGCATCATATCATCCATGATTGGACTTATAAACATTTCCCTGATCCACAATATGGCGAGTGGTTCGGCTACCTGCATCGGGATGGTCGTATTTCGGTACCACTAAAGGGCAACATCTGGAAGGGTCCATTCCATATACCGAGAATGCAATGGTATTGTTGGAAGTTATTGGAAGAAGTTTTGCATGGTGTATAGACCTCTAACTATAAGCGAAATTTCTACTTGACAATTATATTATTTTCTTTTATATTGTTAACACAAAGATTTTAAATAGATCTCTTTTTTTATTAGTAGAGGGACAAAATATGAACACAGCAGAAATGGAAAAAAGCATTAAAGAAGTCTGGGCTCTGTTCAAAGAAACTGATACCAAATTCAAGGAAACGGATGCCAGGTTTAAAGAAACTGATGCCAGGCTCGATAAGAGATTCAAAGAAACAGATAATAAAATCAAAAAATTAGCTAACTTGTTTACGGGACAGTGGGGAAAATTAATCGAATCGCTTGCTGAAAGTGGCATTATCGAGCAAATGCAATCCAGTGGAATTAACGTTACTAATCTTTCTCGAAGACTGGTCAGTCAGAAAAACGGTCATCACCTGGAGTTGGATTTTTTATTAACCAATGACAACGAGGCTGTTATCGGAGAAGTAAAGACTACTTTGAAAAATAAAGATGTAGAAAAATTCATGAGAAAATTAAGGGATTTTTTAATGTTCTACCCTTATTATAAAGGCTTTAGACTTTATGGCGCCATGATTGGAATTAGAATGGAACAAGAAGTCGACACGTTCGCATATCGCAAAGGTTTGTTTGTATTCCAGGTTGGCGGCAAAGGTATGTTGAAAATGTTAAACGATGCCGATTTTAAGCCCAAGGATTTTAGTTTGGAAAAGAAGGAAAATTTTTAAAAGAGCCGCTCTGCATGCTAATAATTTTAGAGTCAAAATCTGGAAATCACAGAAAAATTTTTTGTTAATATTCTCATTCCTGTTGATGTTTTACAATTATTCACCAAACAATCTTGCAACAGCAGCTTTGCTCAAACATTTTAGAATGTCAATTCAAAAATCGAAACCTCTCAAAACTCTTCACTTAAATTTGAATTCAAAAAGGAAAATAAATGACACGTCGTGAATTCATCAAAACCAGCGGAATCGTTGCCGCCTCATTAGCGATTTCAACTGGAAATATATTCTGCGAAAGGAAAGCAAAAGAAAAACCAAACATTATTTTCATTCTTGCCGATGATTTGGGATACGGCGAATTAGGCTGCTATGGTCAGCAAAAAATCAAAACACCAAATATCGACAGATTGGCGGCCGAAGGGATGAAATTTACCCAGCATTACTCGGGTAGTCCAGTCTGTGCTCCTTCCCGTTGCACGTTGATGACGGGGAAGCATACAGGACATGCCTACATCCGTGCCAATGATGAGATGAATGAACGTGGCGATGTCTGGCATGATCGAAATATCGAGGGGCAGCGTCCGTTGTTGCCAAATACGGAAACGATTGGCAGTATGATGCAGCGGGCTGGTTATGTGACTGGCGCCATTGGCAAATGGGGATTAGGAGGGCCAAATGACTCGGGGCATCCCAACAAGCAGGGTTTCGACTTCTGGTATGGCTATCTCTGCCAAAGGGTGGCGCATAATTATTACCCGACGCATTTATGGAAAAATGGAGAGAAAGATATTCTTGAAGGAAATGAATATTTTCAACCGCATCAAAAATCGCCTTCAAACAAAGATCCCAACGATCCAGCTTCTTATCTACCCTATTCTGGCAAGCAGTATTCCCAGGATTTAATGGCAATAGAGGCGCTCAATTTTATTAAACAAAATAAAAGCAAGCCGTTTTTTCTTTATCTCCCGTTTATTGTCCCCCATGCTTCCATTCAAGTTCCCGATGACTCTTTAGCAGAATACGAAGGCAAGTTTACTGAAACACCTTACAAAGGTCAAAAAGGTTATCTGCCAAATCGAACGCCACGAGCAGCATACGCCGCCATGATCACTCGAATGGATCGCGAGATCGGCAGAATTATGGATTTGCTCAAAGAACTGGGACTTGATGAAAACACGTTGATTGTTTTCACCAGCGATAATGGCACCGCCTGGGGGTATGGCGGTACTGACCCTGAATTTTTTAATAGCTCGGGCGGGTTGCGAGATTTCAAAGGATCAGTGTATGAAGGAGGAATTCGTGTTCCAATGATTGCCCGCTGGAAAGGCAAAATAAAGCCTGGCACTGTCAGCGATCATATTTCTGCGTTCTGGGATTTTTATCAAACTTTTGCAGAAATGGTCGGAGCAGCGATTCCTGACGATATTGATGGCATTTCTTTATTGCCAACGCTATTGAACAAAAATCAGAAAAAACATGATTTTCTCTATTGGGAATATTTTGGTAAGCAGGCAATACGGATGGGCAAATGGAAGGCGGTTCGTCCTGGGATCGACAAAGAGATTAAGCTTTTTGACCTGGAAAATGATATGGGCGAGGAAAATAATGTGGCAGATCAGCGTCCTGAAATTATTACAGAGATAGCTGAATTGATGAAGACCGCACGGACAGAATCAGAGTTGTTTCCATTAGTGAAAAGAAAATAAGATTCCCCACAGATTGAAGAAACCCACAGATGACTGTCTGCTTCAAGAAAATATCCGTGGGACTTATTCAATCTGTGGGGGTGATTAATTCAAAAAAAAGATTTCCCAATGAATTCATTCCAAACCCGCCGTCAATTTCCAAAAACTATCGGAATCAGCGCAGCGGCTTTGACACTGCCAGGCTGTCTATCATTGAAAAAACGACCCAATTTCGTGTTCATTTTGATCGATGATCTGGGCTGGAAAGATTTAGGGTGCTATGGCAGTCAATTTTACGAGACGCCCAATATCGATAAATTAGCCTCTGAAGGGATGAAGTTTGCCAATGCGTATGCTGCCAGTCCTGTTTGTTCTCCGACCCGAGCCAGTATTATGACAGGCAAACATCCTGCTCGATTGAGTATCACGGATTGGATCGGCGGAAAACAAAAGG
>CBFDBN010000460.1:0-3646 GCA_965603055.1 uncultured bacterium
AATACCACAAGTACCTTTCTAAAAACAATACCCGTTGCTCCAGATCGGTTTGCTCCTTTTAATGTTTGAATTGGTTGAAATGAAGAGAGAAATAGTGCGGGATAGCTGCCAGACACGATTCCAGTAAAAAGCGAAATCCCGAGCACTCCCAAAATCACTAACGGTTGAAGCAATAATTTCAATGAAAGCTGTTTGCTCATTAAACTATTGAAGCAGCCACACCAGCATCACAGCAAGAATCAGGGTGATTAAAGACAGTAGGATGGATTCGCCAAAAAATTGTTGGATCAAATCAGATTTTTTAGCTCCGACGACCTTCCTCAAACCGACTTCATTGGAACGGGTCGCAGACCGTGCTGTACTGAGATTCATAAAGTTGATGCAGGCGATAATAAGTACAAAAAGTGCAATAATGGAAAAAATCGTAATCGAACGAATGAGACCACCTCCACCTGGGGAATACAGGTGCAAACGTGTCAATGGATGAAGATGAAAATCTACCTGTACCTTGTCAGACGGATTGTATTTTTTAAAAATATCATTAATCTTTGCGGAGACGTTCGCTAAATCGGTATTCTCATGAATCAAGATAAAAGTACTGAGTGGATTTCCTCCCCAATGTGTCGGCTCTTTGCCAGATGGTCCGAACTGCCAGACGAACGGGATAATGCAATCAAATTGCATGGAAGAATGATAAGGCACATCTTCGATAACGCCAGTTACCTTCAAATCAGCCTGACCATGAACGTTCAATATTTTTCCCATCGGATCTTCGTTTCCAAAATATTTTTGAGCCATTCGTTCTGTAATAACGATTGAATTCAGATCTGACAGGGCAGTTTTAATGTTACCCCTTACCAAAGGGAAAGAAAAAACATCAAAAAATGAAGGATCTGCTAAGCCCACGGTGTTGTCGGTCGAATTCTTTTCACCATATTTCACTTGGATATTCGCTGCTTCCTCGTATCTCAAGGCATTAAAAACTTCTGGAACTTCATCCTTCAAAATTTTAGCCAGTGGATAGTAAGAACCGGTGAAAACCCGGGTCCGTCCATCCTGGTATTTCAGTTCAGAGTAGACCTGATGAATTCTATTCTTGTTTTCATGGAATCGATCAAAACGGAATTCATCCTGTACCCATAAAAAAATGAGCAGGCAACATGCCATTCCAACTGCGAGACCAAAAATGTTGATGAAAGAAAAAGTCTTGTGTCGTTGGATGTTCCGTAAAGCGATTTTTAGGTAGTTTTTGAACATTTCATTTCTCCTTCTCTTGCATAGCGCATGGAGCATGGCGCATAGCGACTTTTTCGCCATGCGCTTATTCGTATCTCAAAGATTCCACTGGATTCGCCAGCGCCGCTTTAATCGAATGATAACTCACCGTCATCATAGCAACCGCAAAAGCGATTGTCATTGCCAGGAAATAAGTCCCAATCTCAACATTCGTACGATAAGCGAAACTTTGAAGCCATCGATTCATAATAATATAAGCCATAGGCCAGGCGATGAGATTTGCCACAAGTACCCATCTGGTAAATTCTTTTGAGAGTAACATCATAATTTCAGGCACTGATGCGCCGAGTACTTTTCGAATACCGAGTTCCTTTCTCCGCTGTTCAGCAGTGAAAGACGCTAAGCCAAACAATCCCAGGCAAGCGATAAAAATTGCAAAAATGCTAAAGTATTTTAAAAGCGCTTCCATTCGTTGCTCGGCATGATACATATCGTCGAAATCTTCATCTAAAAATGTATATTCAAACGGATAATTCGGAATGACTTTTTTCCAGGTAGCTTCGATAAAATCCATTGCACCTGCTATGTCTTGAGGCGAAATCCTGATCAGAATTACTGAAGTATTTCTTGGAGCAATCATCATTGCCATCGGTTCAATAATTTCCCGAATGGATTGATAATGAAAATTTTTCATAACTCCTACAATTTTTCCCTGCCTACCCATAAAGGTAAAACGTTTACCAACTGCGGACTCCTCACCCATGAGTTTCACGACTTGTTCGTTCACCAAAAAAGCTTCCGTCGTATCGGTTGCAAATTCTCTCGAAAAGCTTCTTCCCTCAGCTAACTCAATTTTCATGGTTTCAATAAAATCGAAATCAACAAAATTAAAGCCGATGGTTAACTCCTGTTGCGGGTCCTTGCCATCCCAGTCAGCACCACTTGAATTGCTGCCAAGATTGGATGGATTATCGAAAGATGCTGTGACTCCTAAAATTCTGGAATTATTTTTCAGCTCATTTTTTAACGCTGCATAATAGTTACTGATTTCCCCTCGCATCGGGATATAAAGCAGATGTTCCTTATCATAACCTAATTTTTTACTTCTCATAAATTGCACTTGATTATAAACAATACCTGTCCCGATAATTAAAAAGATCGAAAGGGAGAACTGAACGACTACCAGCATCCGGCGCAGCGCCGAGCTTTTGGTACCCGATTTCAAAGCGCCTTTCAGAACTTTGGCTGGTTTGAATGCTGAAAGAAATATGGCAGGGTAGCTACCAGCAATGATGCCTGTGACCAGCGAAATGACAAACATCCCGACTAAAATCTGCCAATTCCCCAGCACATTTGATGATAACGCTTTGCCAGATATTTTATTAAATGTGGGGAGCAAAAGCGAGACAATCATAATGGCGAACACCAATGCAATTAAAGTCAGAAGGATAGACTCTCCCAAAAATTGTCGGATAATACTGTGCCTGGACGCTCCGACAACTTTACGCATCCCGATCTCCTGGGCACGATTCGCTGAACGGGCTGTGGCGAGGTTCATAAAATTGATGCAGGCAATCAATAAAACAAATATGGCAATTATTGAAAAAATATAAACATACTGAATGTCCCCCATCGGTCTGCCATAACCAAAATAGGCATGGAGACGAATTTGAATGTAGGGCATTAGGGAACATTCCACCCTCGGACTCTCGCTAAATCTTTTCAACTCTTCTGCATCCTGAATGGTTGCCGCGCTATGTTTATAATGTACCATCGAGATTTTTTCATTTACTTCTGAGATAGCAGCGTTTTCATGGAGCTGCACAAACGTGAGAATTGAATTACCGCTCCAACTGGGATTTGTTCGTCCTGTTTTCAATAAATAATCGTAAGGCATCAATAGATCGAATTGCAGGTATGAATTATCAGGCACGTTTTTCATCACGCCTGTAACGGTAAAATCATATTGATTATTTACCAGAATAGTTTTCCCAATCGGTTCTTCATCACCGAAATATTTCTCAGCCATTTCCTCGGAAATGACCAGTGAAAACGGTTCCTTGAGTGCTACATTTTTATCGCCTTTTATCAGTTGAAACGTAAACATCTGCAAAAATGAAGGATCAACAACCCGTACACCGTCTTCGAAAAAGGTTTTCTCCCCATACCGAAGCAACACGCCATCAGTCCATACATAGCGTGTCGCATTAACTATTTCGGGAATTTCTTCTTTCAATGCTGGCGCCATGGGATGAGGTGTAACATTCACATGATATAGCTCTCCAGAATAATTATAACCCTGTTCCACCCGATAGAGATGTTTCGCCTTTTCATGGAATCGGTCAAAACTCAACTCATCCTGTACCCATAATAGGATCAGGATACAGCACACCATACCAATCGCCAGTCC
>CBFDBN010000461.1:0-3639 GCA_965603055.1 uncultured bacterium
TGAAGATTCATACACAATTGCGTCCGAATTAAAGGATATCAATGAAAGACAGATAGGAATCCTTGACCAGGAGAGTACCAACGGAGAAGGGTGGGATTATTACTGTAACGGTCAAATCATTCGGGCAGCAGTCCTGGGAGATCGAATTACCGGCACGGTTCGTGAGTATGCTGACGAATTTAATGTCGTGATTCGAGTTGATCATAATGAAATTACGACTTCATGTAGCTGTGGAACAAGGCAGGGTGTCTGTAAACATATCGTTGCCCTGTTGTACTCATGGATTCATGATAAGGATGATTTTATTAATATCGGTGATCAGCTCAAGAGATTACAGAATATGGAAAAACAGGAATTAATCGATGTTATTGAGCGGATTATTCAAAACGATCCGATCAATGTCAAATTCTTTTCCGATTACTCACTTGAATTAGATGGACTGGATATAGAGGGATTGATTGAATAAAATTGAGTGGCTTTACATCTATAAAGCCGTTGGAAATTTCATTCCAGTTCCAGCGGTTTTTTTTAATTAAATAGAAAGGTATCGATGAAAAAAAAACTGGTTACAGCTTTATGGAAATGCGTCTTTTTCATATTCACAATTATCATAATTAATTGCAATTTTGTTTATGCGCAGGTATCTGCTGAGAATTATTCACATTTTCCCCTCCCGGGTAGTTTAAAGCCCAATATGGAGTTTTGGATTAAGGTCTATACTTTGTATAATAGCAGCCAGGTCGCTATTCATGATTCAGAAAATCTCCTCATTATCTATGAAGTTATCGATGCAAATAAATTGAATAGCAATAACCCCAATTCTACCAAAAGCTTATGGCGAGAAGTTGAAAAAGCTAAAGATAAATATAGAGCGATTCTAAATAAATTAGCAACTTTCGAGCAAATTGATCCTGAGTCACTGGATAAGAAAGAGCGAGCAGTATATTATCTGTTCAAATCGAACGCGACCCCGACAGTTTTTAAACGGGCAGCTTTAAACATTCGGGCACAGCAGGGACTTCGTGATGAATTTCGAAAGGGATTAATTCGATCAGGCAGGTATGTTGAACATATCGGAAAAGTTTTGAATAAATACAACGTTCCTCAAGAGTTAATCGCACTACCTCATGTGGAGTCATCGTTCAATTACCGGGCATATTCAAAATTTGGCGCTGCAGGAATCTGGCAATTTACCCGCGGCACCGGTCGTCGATTTTTAAAAATTAATTATACTGTGGATGAGCGATTCGACCCAATTAAGTCTTCCGAAGCTGCCGCCAGGTTGTTGAAAGAAAATTATGAGGCATTAGGAACCTGGCCACTTGCTGTAAATGCTTACAATCATGGTCCAAATGGCTTGAAACGAGCCGTAAGGCAGTTGGGTACAACGGATATTGGTGTCATCGTAGAAAAATATAAAAGCCGCAACTATAAATTTGCCTCGCGCAATTTTTATGCCGAATTTTTAGCTGCTGTGGAAGTTAGAAAAAATTATAAAATCTACTTTGGCGAGCTCCAATTTGATCATCCCGAAAAATATTTGACATTCGCAGTTCCCAACTATGTCAAACTCTCTTCGTTAACAGAACGACTGGGGGTAACCACCAGCGATATTGAACGATTGAATCCCAGTTTGAGAAGAAGCGTGCTTTCGTCAAGGCGTCATCTGCCAAAAGGATTTGAGCTGAGGATTCCCTGGCGAGAAGACTTTGACCCGGCTATTGCTTATGTAAAAATTCCGATAACGGAAAAATATCAACAACAGGTTTCGACAGAGTGGTATCAAGTTGAAAGCGGGGATAACCTTCAAAAAATTGCTCGACGTTTTAATACCACGATTGCTGATCTTATGGAATTGAACGATATAAGAAATCCGCATCAAATCTATGAGGGGCAGGTTATCAGGCTGCGACCTGAAGAGATACTGGTGGCTGAAGCGGGTAAGACCGAAAAACCGCTGAAAACAGATCAACAAAAACCAACACAAGATGCTAAAAAAGAAAACAAGATCGGTTTAGGTGACCAGGTTTCTGAAATTCCGATTCAACAGCAAGCATCGGCAGCTATAGCTGAGAAAGTACAAAAAGATCAGCCCATAAAACAGTTAAAAAAAGAATCCAGAATAGCTGAAATACCGGAAACAGAAGTCATTAAAAAACAGCCTGTAAAGCGTCTCAAGCCTTCATTTGGAACAATATATGTTCAGCCGGAGGAAACACTGGGTCATTATGCGGATTGGGTGGGTGTTCCGACCCAGATGTTACGAAATTTGAATCGCTTACGATATGGTCAGGATATTCATTTACATCAAGAAATTAAATTGGTATTTAATGGCATTTCTGAGAAAGAGTTCCAGCGAAGAAGAATGGAGTATCACCGGGGGATTGAAGAAGATTTTTTTACCAGTTTTGCAGTTGAAAGCGTTTTGGTTCACAAAATAAAAAACGGTGAGAACATCTGGTACCTTTGTAACCAGGTTTATGAAATACCATATTGGTTAGTGCGAAAATACAATCCGAATAAGAATCTTGAACGATTAAATTTAGGGGATGAATTATTTATTCCGGTTGTTGGTCCGCTTGAAAATAGTCGCAAAACGAGCTAATTGGACATTGCTCACACCGGGGTTTTCTGGCTAAACAGATCGTACGACCCAGCTTCAAAAGGTTTATATGAAAGGAAAAGGATTTTCCTTCGGGAACATGGGGTTGCATTAACCAGAACGTTTTTTCCGCTGTTGCATTTTTGGGAACTAATCCCAACAATCGACAAATACGATGGACATGGGTATCCACCGGAAAAATATCGATTCCACAGGAAAACATCAAAACCACGCTGATTGTTTTTACGCCTATCCCCTTGAGCTGACAAAATTTTTCAATAGCTTCTTCTGGATTCATTGTGCATAGGTTATCCAGATTCAAACTGCCGTATTCCTGATGAATCCATTTCAGGATATTTTTTATTCGTTCGCTTTTCTGCTTTGCCAATCCACCGGGACGAATCGCTGCTTTGATTTTTTTCACATTTGCCCCCATCACCTGGTCCCAGGTCGGGAAACTCTCTTTCAGTCGATGATAAGCCTGGTCGCGATTTTTATCGTTCGTATTCTGTGAAAGTACGGTTAATATTAAATTACTTAATGGATCAAGATTTGTTTTTCGTTGAGGAATACCAAATTTATCTTCCAGCGATGCGACAATGTTAGCTACTTTTTCAGTTAATTTCAAAGATATAACTCCTTAATATTTTAACAATGATTCCCCCCATAGATTGAATAAGTCCCACAGATGTTTTCTTAAGTAATCTTTCACCTGCGGGTTTCTTCAACCTGTGGGACTTTTTTTAGTATGATACCACCCACAGATTGAATAAGACCCACAGATGTTTTTTTCGGGATTATCTGTGGGTTTCTTCAATCTGCGGGAGATTTTTTTTGTATGAATTCCCCTACAGATTGAATAAGATCCACAGATGCTTTTTTAATCCTTATTAAGCTTACTTCGGTTGTGACAAGTAACCGCTACAAACACAAACAACAACATTTTGAATTATAGGATTACATTCAGTTTACCATTCACCACTCACAACTGACAACTCACTACTCACCACTAACTACTCACCTCCCTAATAACCTAC
>CBFDBN010000462.1:0-3632 GCA_965603055.1 uncultured bacterium
GAATTTGGTGTTATTTTCGTCTCCAAAAATTTTATGGACTGAGGTTAAGAAAATAAAACTAATAGTGATTAAATTCAAAATAACCCTTCTCATAGCAAACTCCTTTTATTCATTCAAATTTTATTATAGAACCATTTAACTGATCGAACGGATTCTAACGGATTAGTTATTTTTATCAAAAAAAATCCGTTTTAATCCGCTTAATCCGTTCAATCTGCGTTCTATAAGTTTTTTACATTTCTACCAACCCCGCCAGCCTCAAAACCTCAATATAATTGATCACATCCTGTAAATTCGATTTCCGTGAGTATTGGGTGTCGAGACAATTTTTAATATCCAGAATGCTCCGTTTGCCATCGATCAGGAGCTGCAATTCACTACTGCTGGCAATTTCTCTTCGGCTGTAAGGATATTTATCCCTTTCCTCGTCTGGTATTTTTTCGATATATTCTCGGTATCCCCGGTATCCTTTTTCCTGTATTCGTTTTGTTGGTTTGGGTACTATTTTAGCTGCCTCTTTATCGAGATCAGCGAGGATAATTTGAGCAGGCGCTGTATTTAATCTTTTGGCAACTGCCAGCGTATGTGTCTCAATCGCAGCAAGATGAGTCTTTCCAATCTCATCGATGTTGTTCTTCATTTTTGTGATGTATTCGCCGACCATTTTCTTGTTCGAAGCTAATTCCAAAACTGATTCAAGCGTTGCTTTTTCATTTGCAATAGCGCATTCGAGGGTGAGTTTCGCCATTTTATAGGCATCATTAAAATTATCAACTTTGGCAGCGTTCAGATTTTCCATTGCAACAATCAACTGATGGCCGAGTCTTCGAACGCCGTTGCTGGTAATTTCGCCAGCAATATTGATCGCCATGTCATCATCTGCCGAGGCAATGGTATAAGCTGCCGCAGCGCCAATGACCACAATGCGTTTCATCTGCGTCGGATCGGCTTTGTCGACACGATCGCCAGAGGTATGATACCACTGGTCGGGCCAGACGATCATCATGATGCCAGGCACCCGAACGCTCCAATCGTTAAAAACTTCATGATCAGATGCACCGTAATGGGTTTCGATGGAATAATAAAATGGCTCATCCGAGCCGGTAGGTGCCACGATTCTATGGGCGATAGCGTAAACATTGCTTCGATTCTGAAGCTTTTCTCGACTGCCTTCACCGACAAAGCGGTAATAATTTTCCATCACATCATTGATATAATGGGGATTGCCGTAAGTTGTCCGCATGAATTGAGCGTGAGCCTTATTTTTAGTGAGCCATTCGCCAACCATGTCCATATTGATGTTGCACAGCGTTTTTTCAATCAGGTTTTTATTGGCTTTCACCCAGGGACCTGTTCCAGAAAATTCAGGACCCCAGAGAAAACGAATGGTTCTTTTTGGTCGTGGGATTCGACCTTCTTCAATCAAAGTGTGCAATACACGAGCGACTTCCAGAATGCCAGCACTGCCTGATTTATTGTCGTTTGCGCCCTGCTTGGTGATGCCTTCAAACAAATGGGCACACAAAATAATCTCACCCGCTTTGGGATCGGTGCCAGGAATATGGCAGACAACATCCTGCAAATCGTAGGGCTCTTTGGTAGTTTCAACCTGGGCGTGAACAGTAATTTTTTCACCTCGCAGCAATCGCTTTTTCAAATAATACCCTTCACGAAAAGGCAGGTAAAAGGCAAACTTGTTCTCATCGGAACTGCTCCGCCATCCGCCAATTCTGCTCCAGGGGATTTGAAAGGGATCAAAAGTGGGGCGGGAATCGCTGATTGCAACCACGCCCAACGCTCCTTTTTCTTTGCAAGCGTAATTATGAGCGTTTCTCAAACTTCCGTCAGTCACAACAATTTTTCCAGCGACATCGGCGCTATCAATTTCTTCCCTTGATCTATTACCAATCCAGACCAGTTCTGCTTTGACATCGGCTGAATTGCTGCCCTTGACAAGCATTGCGGTCATATCATTATATGAAGCAAGCTTCTGCCGCATCGGCTTAATTTCCCACAGTTCAGCTTTCACAGCATCCCAGACTTCACCGCCAGGGAAGCGAACAATTTCAGCGCCTGGTAAACCGTATTTTTTCAATTGATCGAGAATGTACTGGGATTCATAAAACGTCCCTTTGTACTCATCCGAAAGACGGTCTTTGTTGTAACCGCCCGTTTCCATTATAGTATTCCAGGCGGTTTCGCCCGATGCCTCACCGATGATCTCTGCCATTTGCTCTTCGGGTAGAAAAGTCCAGTAGAGCCAGGGGGTGATTTGAGCGGTTGATGATCCAGTAAAGAATGTCAAACAAAGCAATAAACATGGAAAAAACCTGGTTAACATAAGCTGCCTCCTTAAAAGTTTAAGGACGTGAGATAAAATCACTTACCCAATTGATTGTTCAATGGTCGTTGCTAACAGTTAACATAAATTCGAAAATGGTCAATTTATTTAATCTCATGTCCTAAATAATTGATGAATATAATAATATTTATTAACATTTTCAAATACTTTTTCATTAATTTTCTTATGCAAAAAATTTTATCCTTGCTTATTAACTATTAATTTGTATCTTATTACCTTTATCAAATTTAATTAAAATACAAGAAGGAGTCAACATGGGTTTCACCTCGCTCGATTACGGAATTCTGGTTCTCTATCTCATTGGCGTCACCATTCTTGGCTCATGGTTTGGGAAATATCAAAAAGATACGCGGGACTACTTCCTTGGCGATCGAAACCTACCATGGTGGGCAGTCTGTTTTTCAGTCGTTGCGACCGAGACCAGCACGTTGACTTTCATCAGTATTCCCGGGGTCGCTTATTTAACAAATTTAAATTTTTTACAGCTCACTTTTGGGTATTTTATTGGAAGAATAATTATCAGTTTCGTTTTTTTACCAGCATATTATAAAGGTGAGCTTTCGACAGCTTATGAATTTTTAGGCAATCGATTTGGACTTCGGATGAGAAATTTTTCCTCAGTTATTTTTCAACTCACCCGCCTGTTAGCCGATGGGGTCAGGCTTTTTGCGACAGCCATCCCACTCGCGATTATCACCGGTTGGAGTTATCCGTTCTCTATCGCTGTGATTGGAATTTTGACGATTATTTACACCTATCTCGGCGGTATTCGAGCGGTAGTGTGGATCGATGTCATTCAGATGGTGATTTACCTGGGTGGAGCGATTATCGCTGGAATTTTTCTGTTAAATCACTTTCCCGGCGGCTGGCAGGATATTATGGCAGCCGTTGGACCGGAGAATAAATTTCAGATTTTCAATTTTGATTTTGGTAGCAACTGGAAAGAATTTTTCACCGGCGGTTATAATTTTATAGCCAGCATCCTGGGCGGCATGTTTCTCTCCATGGCTTCACATGGCACCGATCAGTTGATTGTGCAACGATTGTTAACCTGCAACAATTTGAAAAACAGCCAAAAAGCGTTGATTACCAGCGGGGTGTTGGTCATTTTTCAATTCGCTCTTTTTCTCGTTATCGGATTGATGCTTTATGCTTTTTACCAGGGACAGTTAGTGGGCCAGGGCAGCGGTTTTGTGACCAGTTCGGATGAAATCTTTCCCAAATTCATCGTTGAAGCATTACCAGCCGGTTTGTCGGGAATTATTATTGC
>CBFDBN010000463.1:0-3625 GCA_965603055.1 uncultured bacterium
GAACATCTTGATTTAGAGCCAATCAAATATATTCCAGGATCGAGTGGTGATTTACGAATCAATCGCGGTGATGGCTTTTATGATCACGGTGATTATGGACAATGGTATGATTATTATAGTGATACATGGACACTAAAAGGGGACATTACCAGCCAGGTCACCCAGAAGCACCAGGTTAAAGGCGGATTGGAAATGACCTACACGGAAATGCAGGTTGTCGATATCGTTGATCCATGGGTTGACAGCGAAAGTGGCTACGGTAGAAGTTATGATATTTATCATGTAACTTCAAATGCTGGCTCTTTTTACATTCAAGATCGAGTTAGCTATGATGCAATGATTGTCAACTTCGGATTAAGATATGATTATTGGTTCCCCGGAAAATTTGTGGAGGATGCAATAAATGATCCCGAGACGGTCATTATTTCCGATGAGGCACGGAAAATTTTCAAACAACAAACTTTTGGATTATTTGGCAATAGAGGTAAAGGGCATTTAAGTCCGAGGATCGGTATATCACACCCGGTTACCGATCGTGATGTCCTTTACTTTCACTATGGTCATTTTTCTCAGCGTCCCAAAGGACAATATGTTTATGCCAAATTAAAAGCCACCTCCCCTGCTACTTACCAGCTTTTTGGAAATCCCAACCTGAATCCGACGACTACTGTTTCTTATGAACTGGGCATCAAGCATAAATTCAACGAAAATTTAGTCATGGAATTCAAAGCATATTATAAAGATATGTTTGATTATGCCTCGGCTGAAAGAATTGAAATGGAAAATCCACGGCTGGGCAATATCAGCTATTTAATGTATATGAATATGGATTATGCCCGCTCTAAAGGCATCGAGATACGAATGAAACAGCGATATGCGAAATATTTAACAGGGACACTGAATTTTACTTACGCGGTTAGCAAAGGCAAAAGCTCAACACCCAATGATAATTTACTGGTTCAGGCCGGACGACTTGAAGAAAAACCATTAAGAGAGAACTTCCTCGGGTGGGATAAGCCGATTCGGCTCACCCTGGATGTTAATTTTCATGTTGGCGAAAATCAAGGATTTCGCCTGTTCAAATGGAAAGTGCCAGAAAGATGGGGCATAAGTGCTCATTGGGAGATTGAATCTGGTAAACGGTACACTCAGCTTATCGATATTGAAAAAGAAATTTATGACGAAGTAAATCCCTATTCAAAAATGGCGCCTTATTGGCACCAATTTGACTTTAGAATTTATAAAAATTTTGATCTGCTCGGTCTTAATTTATCAGCCTTAGTTGAAGTGGAAAACACATTTAATGCTAAGATTCCACGTATCATTAATCCGTACACCGGTCGAGAATATCGACCTGGCGATATTTTAACAAAAAGTTACACCCGGGATTATAATCCAAGACCAAATCCAATTTATGATCCTTCAAAATTCCGCTGGCCCAGGACAGTACGATTTGGTTTTTCAATGAGGTTTTAACCCTAGAAACAACATGAAACATGAGTGGAAAATGAAAAAAATAATCATTTTATTTATTGTATTATTACTGATAACTTTTTTACCCATCATTGCCCTGTCACAGAATCTTTTTCCGTTATTAGGCGGTCAAAGAATCGGTACAGCCGCTGCCTCTTTTTTAAAGATCGATGTGGGTGCCCAGGCAACTGCCATGAGTGGTGCTTCGGTCGCGATGGCGAGTGACGCCACGACACTTTACTGGAATCCGGCTGCTGCTGCCCAGGTTAAGGGAAATTATTTAAGCATCAGCCATATCGAATGGCCAGTCGATATTCAATATGAATATATCGGCTACATTCACCACCTTCCAAAAATCGGAACGCTCGGGATAAGCTGTGGCATGTTGCACACCCAGGATATGGAAGTGACGACCGTCTATCACCCCACCGGCACTGGTGAATATTTTCGCTATAACGATACTTTCGCAGCATTGACATTCTCGATGAAGATGACCGATCGGTTTTCATTCGGGACATCGGTAAAATATGTCGAAGAAAATCTGGCTGGAATTAAAATGGGCGGATGGATGATTGATCTGGGCACGTTTTACTGGTCAGGTTTTAAAACTTTGCGGTTTGCTGTCAGCCTGGTGAATTTTGGACAGGATTTAAAACCAAAAGGAACATACTTCAAAAAGACCAAAGAAGGCGAGGATACCGAGAAAAAATACGAAGCCTTTTCACCGCCAACCATGTTCCGGGTTGGCACGGCAATGGATGTATATTCCACTGAGCAGTATTGTGTTACTACCTCATTTCAAATCAATCACCCGGTCGACAATGCCGAAAATGCCGTTATTGGATTGGACTTTGGGTTGTTGAAGCTTTTGCACCTGCGCGGCGGTTATCGAATCAATTATGATGAAGAAAAATTTACTTTTGGCGCCGGGTTTATATTTAATATAAGCCAGTCAAAAATTGTAGTCGATTATGCATTTAAAGATTTTAATAATTTGAGTTCGACTCATCAGTTTACATTGGGATTTCAATATTAGAGGATTTAACTTTGAAAATAAAATTATTTTTTGTCATTCTCATTTGCGTTCAATTCATTCTAAATATTGGCTGTGGAAGTAAAATGCCACTGCCCTATGTTGAAAGCTCGCCAGATTCTTTTGGAGCAAATGATACCTCTTATATTCATCTTAACCTTACCTGGGATGCGGCTACGATTGGATATCATCCACCCAATCCGATGACTCCTGCAGATATTACGATTGGTGGAGATGGCTACTTATTCGTAGCTGATAGTGCCAATGACCGTGTTATCTCGATTTCTGCTGCCGGGAACTTAGCGACCCATCAAAATTTAGATAAAATTGCTCCAATTACAGCGCCGGTAGGAGTCGATATTGATGCTAAATTAAATTTATTGATTGTTAACGGAACAAATACGATTTATGTTTGGAATCAATACTTGAATAATATTGGCGTTGATTCTGTAATAGCTGGCATTACTGCTGATAACCGGTTGATATTTTCGGCTGATCCGGCTAAAATTGATTCTGTTGTGGGTATACATCAATTTTATCAGGATGAAGATGAAAAATCCAGTTTTCAAGGAGTCGCTTTTGGCCCATCAAAAGACAGTACAGTATTTGTGACCGATAAAGGAAAGAATCGTATTCTTCAATTGAAGATCATATTTAGCGGGGCTGTCAAGCTTAAAAATGAACGGATACACCCCACCTTTATAGGCGTATTTGACAAAGTTATTGCGAGCTATGGCTCAGGATCAGGGACAGTGGATAATCCGAGGGGAATAACGGTTGATGATGATGGAAATGTTTATTTCACCCAGCTTGGTGGGAATTTTTTTGTACAAAAGCTTAAACCACAAGGCTCTGGATATGGCTCTTATTACACGCTATATGAAGATCCGATTATGGATTTAAACCAGTTTGCTGGTCCCCATGATATTGCCCTGGGCAAAAGTGATGTCATCTTTGTTTTAGATACAGCAAGCGGACAGGTCGTTAAATTTTTTAATAAAGGAACCCGGGCTGGTCAAAAAGCGAATTTGGGCAAAAAGGGACTGGTAGAGGCGATATTCAATCGGCCCCTGGGGATTGCTATTTCAGATGAAGAGATCGTGTATATTGCGGATACCG
>CBFDBN010000464.1:0-3624 GCA_965603055.1 uncultured bacterium
TTTCCATCCCGACAGCATTCGGGATAATCCTTATGAGCCGCAAATTGCGATTACGGATTTTAAGCTATTCGGTCATTCAGTTGCCATTGATGAAAAATCACCACTGAAAAAACATATTTCTGCAACTGAAAAAATCAAGCTTGCTTATTGGCAGAACAATATTTCATTCGAATTTGTTGCATTGCATTATAACCAGCCAGAGAAAAATAAATATTCATATATTTTAGTCAATTACGATCAAGCCTGGCATTCGCCCTGTATGCATCGTTCAGCGACTTACACCAACCTGGAACCGGGGGAGTATTTTTTCCGGGTGCGCGGCTCGAATAATGACGGCGTCTGGAATAAAAAAGGAGCGACAGTTCGGATCGTTATTGCCCCGCCCTGGTGGAAGACAACCTGGGCTTACCTGCTCTACGGTCTATCGGTAATTGCCCTGTTTTTTGTATCACATCGAATTCAGCGAATTGTGGTCGTCAGAAGGGAGCGGGCAAGATCAAAAATTCGAGAAGCAGAACTTCGGGCACAGGCAGCCGAAGCCCATTCGCGAGCTATTCATGCAGAAAACGAACGAAAAACCATAGAACTTGAAAAAGCCAGAAGATTGCAACTTTCCATGCTGCCCAAACAATTGCCAAATGTTCCTCATCTCGATATTGCAGTTCACATGCAAACCGCAACAGAGGTTGGCGGAGATTACTACGATTTTTATCTTGACGACAACGGCTGTTTGACTGTGGTGATAGGTGATGCCACGGGACACGGCTTAAATGCCGGCACAATGGTTTCCGTAATAAAAGGGCTGTTCGTTGCCAATGTTTCTCAATCTGATTTCAAGACATTTTTTGAAAATTGCACCCGAACAATTAAGCAGTTACACCTGGGAAATTTATACATGGCTCTTGCTCTGGTCAAAATCGAAAACGATGAATTAATCGCTTCTGCCGCAGGAATGCCTCCCATCTATATTTATCGAAATCGGTCAAAGACAGTTGATGAGGTCGTTCTCAAAGGCATGCCCCTGGGCGCTTTTGATGATTTTTCCTACCAGGATCAGCGAATTAAACTTGAAAAAGGCGATTCTATCCTTCTCTTAAGTGATGGTTTGCCAGAGTTATTCAACGATAAAAAAGAGATGTTTGATTATCATCGAGTCAAAGAGACGTTTGAAAAAATTGGACACGAAAATCCTGAAAATATAATCGATTCCTTTATCGATGTGGCAGAACAATGGCGCGATGGCAGAATGCCAAACGACGATGTGACGTTTGTGGTGTTGAAGGTTAAAGAGGATGAATTATAGATTTTTACGCTACTAATATTTTCAATTTTTACTTGCAATATTAAAAAATGAGCAAAATACTAAAGAAATAAATGAACAAACAGAAAATATCTTACATAGGTACTATCATTTCAATTATCGCTGGATTTGTCTCTGCATTAACCTTGAAGCAAGATATTGGTATTGCGAAAATTCTCACTCTATTCTTCTGTGGGTTTGCAGCGGGTGCAACCCTGACAAATGCCATCAGAATAAAAAAAGAGAATAAATTTTCAAAAAATTAGGACGACACATCAACGGGAAATGCATGACACTTTACTACGACGGCGAATATAAAGAGGATGATGCTGATTTCGAGCCCTGTTTCCCGGTTCGCAAAGGTTTAAATGAAAATGGCATTTCGGTCCGAGAATTAAAGGGCGGAAAGTGTGTCTCACTTATTCACCAGGGTCCTTACGACACATTGGGAGACTCATACAAGAAAATTTTTGCCTAAATCAATGAAAAGGGCTATAAAATCAAACTTCCACACCGGGAGGTGTATATCAAAGCGCCGGGCTGGATTTTCAAAGGAAATCCGAAGAATTATTTGACCGAGCTTCAGATTATGATTGAGCAATAATTTTGTGGAATCGTGAGATGTGAAACGGTAAAGACTCAAAAATTGCATTTCACATCTCACGTCTGATATTTTACATTTATCAACTGAAATCCGCATTTACTGGTGCCCCTACTTTTGAATAATCAAAGGATTTTTTAGCATGCAAAAAATTGATCATAAAAAAATATTTAAACACCTGTACAAACCATCTGCAAAAAAAGTTGAGATCGTCAATGTCCCCAAAATGAATTTTTTGATGATCGATGGTAAAGGCGATCCCAATACTTCACAGGAATTTCAAGATGCCGTTGAAGCGTTGTTCGGTCTGTCTTACACGGTCAAATTTATGGTGAAAAAAGGTGACATGGCAATCGACTATGCTGTGATGCCGCTGGAAGGATTGTGGTGGATTGATGATATGTCCAAATTCAGTGTTGAAGATAAGTCCGACTGGAAATGGACGCTGATGATGATGCAGCCTGAGTTTGTCACACCAGATCTAATCGAAAACGGCATCGAAGAGTTACGCCGCAAAAAAGATCCAGTGGCATTACCCAAAATCAGGTTCGAGTTTTTTGAAGAGGGGAAATCCGCCCAGGTTATGCATATTGGTCCATTTTCCGAAGAAGGACCAACAGTAGAGAAAGTTCATCAATTCATCGCAGAAAACGGTTTTGAACGACGAGGGAAGCATCATGAAATTTATCTCAGCGATATTCGCCGGGGGAATCCAGCCAATTGGAAGACCGTGATTCGGCAGCCGATGAAATAAAATAGAGGAATGCTAATTATGACCCACCAAGTCAGCTTAAAATCGTTAGCGAAAATGATTGACCATTCATTGCTCCATCCCACACTCACTGATGAAGCCATGCTCAAAGGTTGTGAGCTTGCCAAAAAGTACGATGTGGCAACTGTCTGTGTGAAGCCCTACGCAATCCAGCTTGCTCGAAAAGTATTAGCCGGATCGGGTGTGGAAGTTAGCACGGTTGCCGGCTTTCCCCATGGAAATAGTACCATTGATATTAAATTGAACGAAGCCCGGGAATCAATTTTTTCAGGTGCTTGCGAGATAGATATGGTGGTCAATATCGGCAAGGTGCTCAGTGAAGATTGGGAATATGCGTCAAAAGAGATTGAAAAAATTAACAGAGCGGTAGTCAGCCAGAAAGCGATTTTAAAAGTCATTTTTGAAAATGATTTTTTGGAGGATCGTCATATTATCAAGCTATGCGAATTATGTACGACTCACTCAGTTGCCTTTGTCAAGACATCGACTGGGTATGGCTTTGTGAAACAGGCGAATGGGCTGTATTCATACCAGGGAGCCACCGACCATCAATTACAAATCATGCGAAAGCATTGTCCCCCTTCTATTCAGGTAAAGGCTGCCGGGGGTGTCCGAACGTTGGATGATTTATTAAGAGTGCGGGCGTTGGGTGTCACCCGAATCGGAGCTACTGCTACTGAAGAAATTCTCGAAGAAGCTAAGAGAAAAGGATTCAGATGATAGATATTGTCTTTAAAAATTTTATGAGCATAATGAAAAAATTGAAATGGAAATGTCAAATCAGGCAGCTGGATGTTAATCAAATAATTTGATCATCAGCGTTCATAAAATGTTACATTTCAGCTAAACTTTCAAGCATTCATCCCGTATATCCAGGCAGCTTACCAAAAAATTTCACAAGGAAGGAAAAATGATCTTTCGAAAAATTATTACTTTAATATTCTTGCTTCT
>CBFDBN010000465.1:0-3621 GCA_965603055.1 uncultured bacterium
CAACGCCCCACGTTTTATGGTTACTAATCAAGTCTGGATTTATATTTACTACCAGTCGGCTCGACGCAGAAATATAATGATACATTGGACGACTCACCATGCGAAAAAACAACCTGCGAAGATTATTCATCGGAAATTTGATAGGGCTTGCAACCGCAGTTATTATCATTTTGATCACCGAAGTGCTGTTTCCCGAGTTCTTTGATAATTTTGAAGCCAAAAGTTTTGATATCAGGTATTCCAAAAAAATTAAAAAATTAGAAGCATCCCGGGACGGACAAGCGATTGATGATATTGTGATTATTGATATTGATAACCGCAGCCTGAATCAATTCGGCAGGTTTCAGCAATGGCCGCGTGATTATTATACCGATGTTATTAAGTTTGTCTCGGAGTCTGGCGCGCTTGTGATTGGAATTGATGTCTTGTTTATGGAGCACGATATAGACCGCATGGCTGATACGCTGTTGGTCCAGGCGACTCGCCAGGCTGGTAATGTCTGTCATTCGCTTTCATTTTCAAAAGCCGAGCCCGAGGCTTTCCTTTATAAAATGGAAGCCCTGCCAGCAGAATTGGACACAATGGGATATTCTTACCTTTTTTCTCAGGATATTATCAACCATTTTCCATCTGCGGATCGATTTGATGGGAAATTTTTCCGGCTTTACAATGCAGCACAAAAACTTGGCTTTGTAAATTTCCAGCTCGATAACGATAGCGTGATTCGGAAAATGCCGTTATTTATGAATTTTGCCGGGGAGCTTTATCCATCATTAGCAATGGCAATGATTCTTTATCTTTATGATGTTCAAAACGATGAAATCGAGATCAACCCCGGTAAATTTGTTCGAATTGGTCTATCGGCTGACAGCAGTATGGATCAGATAACGATTCCAATCGATAACCAGGGACAGATGTTGATAAATTACCAGGGGACTTTCCAGACGTTTCGGTACGTTTCATTTTACGATGCCTGGGCAAATCGTGTTCCGGCTGAATTTTTCGCGGGAAAAGTGGTTCTCATCGGCGCTTCTGCTGCCGGTTTGTATGACTTACGACCGGTTCCGTTTCAAAACGCATTTCCCGGGGTGGAAATCCATGCTAACATTTTATCGAACATACTTGCACAGGATTTTATTCAGCAAACTCCGAAAATTATTTGTTGCATCGTTCTTGTTCTATTATGTATGATGATCAGCTCGATTGCGATTTTTTTCAGGATAAGATACAATACACCGATTATTTTAATCCTGTCGGCCGGATTTATTTACGTTACTTTTTTGTTGTTCAGCAATAATAATCTCTGGATTGAAAATGTCAGACCCATCATTGGGATTATATTTTGTCATATTGGGGTGCTAACTTATCGTTATCTTAATGAAAACAAAGATAAACGAAAAATTAAGGGCATGTTTCAGCACTACATTTCAGCGACGGTTGTCAATGAGCTGCTGAAAAATCCCGGCATGTTAAAATTGGGCGGTGAGCGAAAGGTTGCAACTGCATTCTTCTCTGACATCAAGAGTTTTACGTCCGTTTCTGAAACCCTTGAGCCAGAAAAACTGGTGTCGGTGCTGAACGAATATTTATCCGCCATGACCGATATCATTTTGAGATATGAAGGATATCTTGATAAATACGAAGGTGACGCCATTGTTTCGATGTTTGGTATTCCAGTTGAGCAAAATGATCATGCAGAACGTGCCTGTAATGCGGCACTCGATATGCGGAAAGAATTGGCAATTCTCAGGCAAATGTGGAAGCGAGAGGGGAAGCCGGCATTTGAAGCGAGAATTGGCATTAACTCCGGTCCGATGATCGCGGGAAATATTGGTGGAAAGGATCGTTTTGATTATACGGCGATTGGCGACAGTGTAAACCTGGCTTCCCGGTTAGAGGGCGCCAATAAAATGTACGATACTATCATTATCATTAGTGAGGACACGTTTTATCATATCCATGAAAAGTTCTGGTGTCGGGAATTGGATTTCATTCGAGTTAAAGGCAAAAACAAACCGGTTCGTATTTATGAGCTGATTGGCAGGAAGACCCAAGAAATCGATCCGATCCGATCCAGCAGCCTGGAATATTTTTTAAAAGGGCTGGAAATATATCGAAAACGGGACTGGATTCATGCTTATGATTTTTTTCAAAAAGCGCTGAAATTAAAACCAGATGATGGTCCCTCACTTGAGTTTATTCGTCGCTGTAAAAAGTTTATCGAAAATCCTCGCCCTGTCGATTGGGATGGGGTGTTTGAAATGAGAGATAAATAACGAATTGAGATGAATCCACATTACATTGTTGATGGGTATAATTTTATTCATTATATCCCACGCTTTCGCAATTTTCTTGATTCCAGCCTTGAACATGCTCGCAATGCTTTGATCCACTTCATGCGGATTTACCAATCAAAACAAAAGGTAAAGATTACAATCGTGTTTGATGGTGATGATGTGGGATACATTGAGAAACCGCCGCCTTCAAATAAATGGTTAAAAGTCATTTATTCGAAGCCGCCCGAAAAAGCTGATCCAATTATAAAAAGATTGATTCAAAAAACAAAGAATAAAAAATCTCTGTCCCTTGTCTCTGCTGATAACGAATTGATCCGATTTGGCCATCAACATGGCGCTCAAGTGTTATCACCAGAGGAATTTTATCATCGAACGAGTAAGCATCCCAACCAGGACCAGGTAGATCAGAAATACAATTCTCATGTTTCCGAAGATGAAGTCGATGAATGGTTAAAACTGTTCGGGGAGAAAAACGAATGACCAGAACGGTCACGATTGAGGAAAAATTACTTCAAAAACGAAAATTCTACATCAGGTCTCTCATCATTTTTACCGTGCTGCTTCTCTTTGCCTTTAACCTTGGTAGCTGGCTCTTTCTCAAACAGATGGATAGCTATTTAGAGAATGAGCTTGAAAAGCGCCTGACCTCCATTGCCCGATTAGCCGACCGAATTATCCTGAATAATTATATTAATGACCTGCTATCGAATAATGAACCGGAATTTGCGTTGTTCTATATCAGACAAGATTTGAATAAGCTGATTGATAACCAGGAGTTGCAGTCTGCATTTATCATCGATCGTAACTTTCAGGTTCTTGTCGAAGGGGGAGTAGATTTCCTGATCGAACCCAGTCGAACCTATTTACAACAGGATAGTGTGGCAATCGAACAGGCATGGCTGGGGGAGATTGCGACATCACCGATTCATATTGTTGAAGGAAATCGGTTTAAAAATGTTTATGCGCCATTAAGAGATGTCTCACTGGAAGTCGCTGCCTTACTGGTTCTCGAAGCCAATGCCGATTTTTTTGAAATCCTGGGATTATTTAAAAGAGGTCTAATTTTTGGTGGACTGGTAAGCTTCGGCTTAATCGTTGTTTTTTCGTTTTTTATTTCCTGGATGGTCACGCTGCTGATTCGGACCCAGGAATCATTGAAACAGTCTGAAAAATTGGCTGCGATGGGACAGATGGCAGCATCGATGGCACATGAGATCCGAAATCCGCTGGGAATTATCAAGAGTACGGCTGATGTGTTGAAAGAAAAATATGCAGAAGTTTACCAATCAGACGAATTATTTGAGTACATCTCAGAAGAGGTGAA